>DATHEP010000460.1:0-7115 GCA_035318525.1 Conexibacter sp. | reverse complement strand
GGAACCGACCACCTACCCTCGAAGCCGGGCGCGCAGACCTGACGCGCGCGCCGCCGGACGCGCCACCGCGGCGCGGATCGAGGCCTCGGTGCCGACCACCACGAGCTGGTCGCGCGCTCGCGAGACGGCCGTGTAGAGCAGCTCACGCGTGAGCGCGCGCGAGTCGGGCGGCGGCAGCAGCACGATCACGCTGCCGAACTGCGAGCCCTGGCCCTTGTGGACCGTCATCGCGTAGGCGGTCTCGACCGCGTCGAGTCGCGTCGGCGCGACCGCGAGCGGTCTCGCGCCGCGCTCGAAGACGGCGACCGGACGACCGTCGGGACCGGCGACGACGACCCCCACGTCGCCGTTGAAGAGCTGCAGCCCGTAGTCGTTCTCGGTCACGAGCAGCGGGCGCCCGATCGGGGAGCGGACCGGCGCGGAGCCGGCGTCCTGCGCGAGCCACGCCTCGACCTCGCGCAGCCAGCGCGCCACACCGTAGGGGCCGTGGCGATGCGCGCACAGCAGCCGGAACGCGCCGAGCGCGGCCAGGGCGGCGTCCGCGTCGCCGGCCCGGGCCGCCTCCGCGACGGCGCGCCCGGCTGCCGCGACGCGCTCACGCACCGGCGCCAGTTCGCCGGACGCATCCGCCTCGGCCGGGTCGGCCGCGATCCACGCGACGCCGTCGGCGCCGGCCGCGAGCGCCGCCACGAGCGCGTCGGCGTCGCTCCCCCGCACCGCGTCGGCGACGGCGGCGATGCCGGCGCCGTAGCGGTGCACGCCCTCGAGCCGCACGACCGCCGCGTCGCCGAAGCCGTCCGTGCGCACGAGGTCGCCGAGCACCGAGCCCGCCTCGACCGACGCCAGCTGGTCGGGGTCGCCGACGAGGATCAGCCGCGCGTCGGGTCGCAGCGCCTCCAGCAGGCGGGCCATCAGCGACAGCGACAGCATCGACGCTTCGTCGACGATCACCGCGTCGTGCGGGAGGTGGCGAGCGCGGTCGTGCCGGAAGCGCGTGCGATGGCCCGGGCGCCAGCCGAGCAGGCGGTGGATCGTCGTCGCCTCCAGCTCCGTCAGCCAGTCGCGGACCCCCGCCTCGACGTCGAGCGCGCCGGCCTCGGCGTGGACCGCCTCCTGGAGTCGCGCGGCGGCCTTGCCGGTCGGCGCCGCGAGCCCGAGCAGCAAGCGGCGCTGAGGCTGCTGCTCGGCCAGCAGCGCGGCGATGCGCGCGACGGTCGTCGTCTTGCCGCTGCCCGGGCCGCCGGCGACGACGGCGAGGCGGTGCTCGACGGCCGCGCGTGCCGCCGCCCCCTGGCTCGGCGCGGCGCCGTCGGCGAACAGGCGCCGCAGGCCGTCGTCGAGCCGGGCGCCGTCGAGGTCGGCGGGGGCGCCGTCCGCCAGCGCAGCGAGGTCGGCCGCGACCTGCACCTCGTCGCGCCAGTAGCGGTCGAGGTAGAGACGGGATCCAAGCAGGCGCAGCGGGCGAGGCTGCTCGCCGTCCGCGCCGTCCTCGCTGTCCTCGCCAACCTTGCCGTCCGGGCCGTCCTCGCCGACGGCCACGAGCGGACTGGCGACGAGGCGCTCCCGCCATGCCGCGACGTCGGCCCAAGGCGCCTCGGCGGCGCGCTCGGCGTCGAGCGCGGTCGCGACCGACTCGCGCAGCTCTGCCAGGTCGGCGTACACATGCCCCTGCCCGGGCGCCCGCACGGCGAACGCCGTGGCGACGAGGACCGCCGCGTCCGCCACGCCGGCCAACGCGGCGAGCCGTCGCGCGATCCGGATCTCGCCGGCCGACAGCAGCCCGGCCTCGTTGAGCTCGCGCAGCGGGCCGTCCGCGTCGAGCGAGCGGTGAACGGCGAACGGGTCCTCGTCCGCGACGTCGCGTCTCGTCATGCCGCGCCGCCCGTCTCAAGCAGGTCGCTCAGCCGCTCGACGAGCGCGGTCGGCGGACGCCACGAGAAGACGCCGCACGGCGTGCCGTCGACGACCGGCGTGTCGGGGCCGGTCATCCCGCGCAGGAACAGGTACAGGACGCCGGCGATGTGCCGGTCGGGGTCGTAGGCGGGCAGACGCCAGCGCAGGTAGCGGTGCAGCGCGACGGTGTACAGCAGCGCCTGCAGCACGTAGTGGCCGCGGACCATCTCGGCGGCCAGCGCCTCCGGGCGATGGTGCCATGCGGTGAGCGGCTCGTCCGGGCGCGAGAGCCGGTTGGTCTTGTAGTCGATCACCGCGAAGCGCGGTCGCTCGGCGCCCTGCCGGATCCGTGCGACGACGTCGATGCTGCCGGTCAGGTACCCGCGCAGCACGCGCCGAAGCTCCGGGTCCGCCAGCCGTTCGGCGTAGCCTGCGAGCGGGTCGTCCGCGGGCAGTCCCGCCTCGATCGCGGCGGCGACCGCGTCGAGCGTGACCTCGCCGGCGGGCACGTCGCCGCCGACCAGCGGCAGCTCGAAGGTCAGCTCGTCGAGGCGGTCGGCGGGCGTCAGGTCGCACAGGCGCAGACCGCCCGCGAGCGCGCCGAGCGGCGTCTCGATCGCCGCACGCAGCCCGGCCGCGAGCACGGCCGGCGAGCCGACGTCAACGCCGCGGCGGGCCAGGCGCTCGTCGATCCCGCGTTGCAGCTCCGCCTCCAGCTCGTCGGCGGCGAAGTCCGTCGTCTCCAGGACGCTGTGCACGAGCGTGCCGACGCGGGCGGTCGGCGGCAGCTTCTCCAACAGCGCCGGCACGGCCGCAAGCTCAACCCCGCCGGCCTCGACGACGGCAGCCGCGGCGGCGACCCCGGCCGACAGGTCGTCGGCGCCCGCGGCCTCCTCCACCTCGCTCGCGACGCGCTGCTCGTACTGCCCCGCGACGATGCCCGAGTACGAGGTGCGCCGCCAGCTCTCGTCGAGCGCGCGCTGCAGCCGTGCGACGTCGAGCTCGATGGCCGCACGCGGCGGCGGCACCCAGCGGACGACCTCGTCGAGATCGTCCGCCTCCGGCGCCTCCACGGCGATGCAGCCGTCCGGCGCCTCGCCGGCGACGGCGGCGAGCTTGCTCAGCACCTCCTCGTCGGGCGGCGTGCCGTTCCCTGTCGCCGCGACCGTGCCGTCAGGGTCGCGGGCGAACAGCAGGCGTCCGAGCGCCGAGTCTCTCGCGTAGAACGTCCCGGCCCACCACACGACGGCCTGGCAGCGGGCGCGCGTGAGGGCGACGTAGGCGAGGCGCAGCTCCTCGCCGCGCTCCTCCCTGCGCGCCTGCTCGTTGTGCTCCCGGTAGTCGTCTCCGGCGAGCCCGACGTCGAGCGTGCGCCTGTCCTCGTGCGCCGCGTCATGGAACGAGACGGGCTCGGCGGACTTGCTCGGAGGTCTCTGGTCCCACAGGAACGGACACAGCACGACCGGGAACTCGAGGCCCTTGCTGCCGTGGATCGTCAGCACCTCGACCGCGGCCGCGTCGGACTCCAGGCGCCGCGGGCGCTCGCCGGCGCGGCCGTCGCCGTCGGAGTCGTCGATCCGCCGTCGCAGCCAGGCGGCCAGCGGTGCGATCCCGCCGCGTCCCTCCGCCGTCGCGTGCAGCAGCTCGGCGACGTGGCGCAGGTCCGTCAGCTCGCGCTCGCCGCCGACGTGCGCGAGCAGCCGTGCGGGGAGCTGCTCCTCGGCCATCATCGTCTCGGTGAGCGCCGCGACGCCGGCGACCCGCGCGACGTCCGCCCACTCCCGCAAGCGTTGCTGGAGCGCCCCCCACTCCTCCGCACCGGCGGTCGCGACCCGTTCGGGCGCCCAGCCGAGGAACGGCGTCAGCACGGCCACGCGAGCGCGGCGCATGTCCCCCGGCCGCTCCAACGCTTCGAGCAGCCGCAGCCACTGGCGAGCGGACTCACCGGCGAAGACGCTGCTTCTGTCGTTCAGGACCGCCGGGACGCCGGCCGCATCGAGCGCCCGCTTCACGATCTCCGCCTGATAGCGCGTTCGCACGAGCACGGCGAGGTCGTGCGGCTCGAGCCGCCGCGGCTCAGCGGCGCGCCCGTCCGCTTCCCGGCTCTCGAACGTCGCCGAGCCGTCCAGCATCGCGACGGCCTCCGCGACGAGGTCCGTCACCACGGTCGCCCGCGCCGACGACGTCTCCGCATAGCCGGTTCCCGTCAGGGCGACGCTCGGCAGCGTGCGACGGATGACCCGGAAGCGCAGCGGGGCGGAGCCGGTCACCTGCGCGGCTTGTCCGTTCGCGGCCGCGCGCACGGGCCGGTAGACGATCTCGTCGTGGCCGAGCCGCGCGTTGCCGAAGAGCGCGTCGTACGCGTCGATCAGGCTCTCGCCGCTGCGCCAGTTGACCGTCAGCGTGAGGTGCGCGGCGGCACCGCGCGCGGCCGCGAGGTACTCGTAGACGTCGGCTCCACGGAACGCGTACACGGCCTGCTTGGGGTCGCCGATCAGCACGAGCTGCGCCTCCTGCTCGGCGAACGTCCGCCGCACGATCGCCCACTGGACGGGGTCGGTGTCCTGGAACTCGTCGACCAGCGCGACGTTGTAGCGGCGGCGCAGCCGCGCGGCGATCGCGGGCCCGCCGTCTCCCTCCAAGGCCGCCCGCAGGCGCGTGAGCAGATCGTCGAAGGTCAGCACGGCGGCGCGGCGCTTGCGCTGCTCGAATTGGACCCGCGCCGCCTGCGCGAGCTGCCCGCGAACGCCCGCGATCGCGTCGTCCGGATCGACCGCGGCGATCGGCGCCGTCGGGTTCTCGATCGCGAGTCTCACGATCTCGCGCGCCTCGTCGGGGGAGATCGGCGGGTCGCGCGCGACGAACCCGCGCACGTAGAGGTCCGCGACCAGCTCGCGGACGAGGCTCGCGGGATCCTCGACGAGGCGGTACTCGCGGTCGACGTCGCCGGCGACGCCGAGGCTTCTGAGCATCTCGCCGCAGAAGCCGTGGGTGGTCGTGATCGTGGCGGAGTCGAAGTCGGCGACGGCGTGCGCGAGCCGCGCCGCGTAGACCTCGGTCGGGCCCTCCGCGAGCAGCACCAGCAGCTCGTCGTGCTCGTCGACGGGGATGTCCGCCGCGAGGTCGGCGAGCGCGCGATGCGCGTCGATCAGCCGCGCACGCACACGGTCGCGCAGCTCCCCCGTGGCCGCATGGGTGAAGCTCACGAGCAGCAGCCGGTCGAGCGGGAGGCCCTCCGCGACGTGGCGAGCGGCCAGCGACGCGATCCGGTGGGTCTTGCCCGTGCCCGCGCTCGCCTCCAGCACGGTGATGCCGAGCGGCAGCCGGTCCGCGAGCGCGAAGGTGCGGGCGTCCGGCCGATCGCTCATCGCCGGTCTCTGACGCTCTCGAAGGCCAGCAGTCCGCTCCACCAGCGGCGCGCGTAGCGCCCGAAGCGCGTCGGCTCGCGCTCGTCCCAGCCGGCGCCGACCTCGTCGGCGCGCGGCGGCTCGCGCAGCAGCTCGGCGAACGGGACCTGCTCGCCGAGCACGACGAGATGGTCGACGTCGTCCTGCTCTCCGGGAACGCGAGCGCCGGCTCTGGTCCAGTGGCCCTCCCACGCCGTCTCCGGGTGCTGCCAGGGCGTCACGTGCGCTGCGGACGTCTCCGGGTAGATCGGCAGCGGCTCCCGCATCCCGCGGTCGTAAAGCGCGACGAGCGCGGCGAGCTGCTCCAACGCGAGCGCGCGCCGCACGGCGGGCTCGGCAGCGAGCGCGCCGATCAGCGCGACGCTCGTGCGCGCGTCGGTGGGGATCGGGTCGCGCCGAGCCCGTCCCACCGTCACCGCGGTCACGGCCCGCTCGGGCTCGGCGGCGGTGAGCGCGAGCAGGCGCACCCACGCCGCGAGGCGGCGGCCGGGGCCCACGCGCGCGAAGGCGACGTCCACCAGCCGGTCGCCCGCGACGCCCGCCACCGCGCCGGCGAGCGTGCGCCCGTCCGGCAGGTCGATCCGCACGTCCACCGTCGCGTCCGCCTCCATCGCCCGCTGCTCGCGCGCGAGCCCCAGCACGGCGTTCAGGTCGTGGATCAGCTCGTCGAGGACCATCGTCCCGATGCGCCCTGGCGGCAGCACGCCGCGGGCGCGCTCGGCCGCGATCGCGGCCTCGGGCTCGACGCCGGCGAGGCGCGCGGCGAGCAGGCGCTCGCCCACGCGGGAGCGCTCGCGTGCGTCGAGCTCGATCGCGAGCTCGTCGCGGACGTCGGCCGCACGTCTCGCCGCGGCCATGCCGAGCCGCTGCCGGAGGAAGGCGCGGATCGGGCTGCGCGCGAAGGCGACGAGGTCGTCGAGGTCGATCAACCGCTCCTCCGGCGCCGCCAGCGGCGCGTCGAGGAAGGGCGGCCTCGGGGCGGGCGCCGCCGCCAGCGCGCGGGCACCGCCGAGCGCGGTGCGGTCGAAGCTCCAGGGCCGGTCGGGCAGCAGGCCGCCGGGGGTGAAGCTCTGCGCCGCGAACGGCTGCAGCGGGTGCTGGAGCGTCACCGCGTCGCGCGGGCGCCGCACGTGGGGACGCTCGCGCCAGTCGCCGTCGAGCTGGACCGTGCGGTCGACGACGTCGAGCAGCACCGCCACCGGCGCCGCCGGCGACAGCGGCGCGTTCGCTCTCTCGTTCCAGTCGGTGTAGGCGATCACGAGCCGGTCGGTCGCGGCCATCAGCGCGTCGAGCACGATCTGACGGTCCTCGGAGCGGCGGTCGCGATCGCCCACGAGCGGCTGCCCGAGCAGCAGGTCGTCGCCGTCGCGCGGCCCGCGGCGCTGGAAGACCTCGTCGTCGAGCCCGAGCAGGCAGACCATGCGATGCGGGACCGAGCGCATCGGCTGGAACGTGCAGACGGTCAGGTGGCCAGTGCGGAAGCTCGTGCGTGTGGGGCGCCCGGCGAGCCGGTCTGCGAGCAGCGAGCGCACGTCGGCCAGCTCCAGCTCGACCGTCGACGGCTCGCCCTCGCCGTCGCCGCACGCCTCCTCCCCGAGGTCGAACAGCAGCGCCTGCAGCTCCGCGCGCTGCCAGGCGTCGCGCGGCGCGGTTGCCGTGAGCGCGTCGGCGGCATGCGCGATCGCCGCGATCCAGCCGTCAAGCGAATGCGGCTCCGCCAAGTCGCGCAGCGCGCCGCCGAGCCGCTCCATCAGCTCCGCGAAGCGGCCCGCGAGGTCGATCGACGCGCTGTCGACGTCGTCGAGCGGGAGCGCG
>DATHEP010000459.1:0-11196 GCA_035318525.1 Conexibacter sp. | reverse complement strand
CGCGGATCTCGAAGCCGCGAACACCGTCGCGCTCGCGGGCGAGGAAGGCGATGTCGTGGATGCCGCAGATGGCGCGGTCGGGCTCGGCGCCCGTGAACGCCGTCTTGATCTTGCGCGGCATCAGCTGCGTCGTCGGGTGGCGCACGAAGTAGCGCACGTAGGCGCCCGCGTAGGCGGTCGGGTCGAAGATCTCGTCGTCGCAGACGCCCGCCCACGGGTCGGCGGTGACGTTGCGCACGGTGTTCCCGCAGCCCTCGCGGCTGGAGAGGCCCGAGGCGCTGACTCTGCGGATCAGCTCGGCCATCTGCATC
Organism: Conexibacter sp.; assembly: GCA_035318525.1. Classification (GTDB taxonomy): domain Bacteria; phylum Actinomycetota; class Thermoleophilia; order Solirubrobacterales; family Solirubrobacteraceae; genus Conexibacter. The sequence continues at coordinate 10,885 of DATHEP010000459.1, read as the reverse complement.
AGCGGGATGTGATGGATCTGGATGTTCTGCCGCGTCGTGATGTGCGCCTTTCTGAGTGGCGCGAACTCCTCCGTCACGTCGGCGAGAACCTCCATCTGCTCAGGCGTGACGCCGCCCCACGGCAGCTTGATGCGGCACATCTGGACGTCGGGCTGGCGCTGGCCGTAGACGCCTTGCTTGAGGCGGAAGCCGATGAACTCGGGCTCCGGCGTCTGCCCGTCGAGGAATCTCTTCGACTCGGTGACGAAGTCGTCGAACTCACGCTCGAGGATCGGGATCACGTACCCAGGGACGTCCTGGACGACCTCGGGATTGTCGAGCGAGCCCACCTTGCCGTGGGTTCTGCTCTTCTCGGGGACCGAGGTCGGCTCCATGCGCTGCATGCCTCCTTCGCGGGACGGACGCGGAACGCGACGCGTGAGACGCGCCGAACGCCAAAGGTAGCAAACCCGGTTTTGTTTCGGGGGTTTAGGTCAGGCGGCCGCGACGACGTCCGTCTGGGCGAAGTCATCGCCCTTGTAAAGCAGTGGGCGGCCCGTGGTCGTCGCGAGCGCGTAGCTGAAGCAGTCGCCGAAGTTGAGCTTGGCGGGGGAGCGGCCCTTGCCGAAGCGCAGCCACGCGTCGCGGGCGGCGTGGGCTTGGGCAACGTCGACCGCGGCAACGCGGATGCCGGCGGACAGCAAGAGGTCGTCGAGGTCCTCGAGTCCCTCGTCGAACTTTGCCTGGACCATCGAGCACTCGAACAGCGTCGCGGCCGAAATGACCGGGTTGTTCGCACCTGCCAGCAGATCCGCGAAGGCGGAGCTCTCAGGCTCGTCCCGCAAGATCGCGACGAGCGCCGACGTGTCGAGCACCATCAGGTCGGCAGCCCGTCTTCGTCGTAGCCGAGGATCTCCTCGTCCGTGCGGTTGTCGATCACGGGCCGAGCGGCCGCCCGCTTGGCGATCCGCATGATCTCTCGCTTGCGGATCTCGGCGGGCGCCATGCGGCCGATGCGCTCGAGGCGCTCGCGGACGGCGACGGTGACGGCGGTCGTGATGCTCTCGCCAGTGGTGGCGGCGAGCTCGCGGACGAGGCGGTCGGCGGTGGGGTCCTTGATGTTGAGGGCCATCTTGCGAGGAAGAATAGCGCGGAATTCTTCCTGGGAATGGGTCCGCCTGTGCGTGGGGAGCTGAGTGAGATCGAGCATTCGCGCAGTCTGTGCCGCGGATCTGTCGCGCCGCAAGGCACAAGTGCAACGATCCCGACGCGGCGTGGCGGAGGCTTTGCCGGCGGGGGGGCGTCAGGCGCTCGGCGCGACCGGCAGGCCGGCCTCGAGCCACGCGAGCATGCCGCCGGCGAGGTTGTGCGCGTCGTAGCCGGCGCCGCGCAGCGCGGCGACGGCCATCGCCGAGCGGGCGCCGCTTCGGCAGTAGACGAGCGTAGGGCGCTCGGGGTCGATCTCGCCGGCGCGTGCGCCCAGCTCGTCCAGGGGGATCAGCGCGTCTCCCGCGATCACGCCGTCCGGCCGCTCTGCCGGGGTGCGGACGTCGATGACCTGCCAGCCGTCCTCGTCGCGAAGACGGGCGGCGGCCTCGGCGGGGCTCAGCTCGGGGGCGTCGACGGTCATCGCCGATGAGGGTAGACGCTCGTGCGTTACGCGGCGGGGGCGCGATCGCGCGCCGCATCGGCTCCGACCGCGTCCTGCACGGAGGCGAGGCCCGCGTCGTGCGCGAGGCGCGCGAGGCCCCGGTTGACGCGACGCGGCCACAGCGGTCCGCCGTAGACGAAGCCGGTGTAGGCCTGCACGAGCGTTGCGCCGGCGCGGATCCGCTCCCATGCGTCGTCGGCCGTCTCGACCCCGCCGACGGAGATCAGCGTGAGCCGGCCGCCGGTGCGCGCGTGCAGGCGCCGCAGCACGGCGAGCGCGCGCCCTTTGAGCGGCGCGCCGGAGATGCCGCCTTCGCTCGGGACGTCCTCTGCCCCGGGATCGCGCAGCACGCCGCGGTCGACCGTCGTGTTGACGGCGATCAGCCCGTCGAGCCGCTCGCGGAGCGCGAGGTCGGCGATCGCATCGAGCTCCTCGTCGCTCAGGTCGGGAGCGATCTTCACGAGAAGAGGAACCCGCCCGCCCGGTCTCGGCGCCTACGCCAATGCCTCGCGCACGGCCGCGATCAGCTCGGCGAGCCGGTCGACTGCCTGCATGTCGCGCAGACCGGGCGTGTTCGGCGAGCTGACGTTCAGCACGAGATAGTCGGCAAACGGGGCCAGCTGCCGCACCGACGCGCGGTAGTCGGCGGCGGCGTCCTCGGCGAGCTTCGTCTTGCCGACGTTGACGCCGACGACGGCGCCGTCCGTGCGGTCGCGTGCGCGAAGCAGCTCGACGGCGGCGCCGGCGCCGCCGTTCGGGAAGCCCATGCGATTCACGAGCCCCCGCTCGCGCGTGAGGCGGAAGATCCGCGTTCCGGGATTGCCGGGCTGCGCCTGCGCGGTGACCGTTCCGACCTCGACGAAGCCAAAGCCGAGCGCCGCATAGGCGTCGCACCCCTTCGCGTCCTTGTCGAAGCCGGCGGCGAGCCCGAGCGGACTCGGGAAGTCGAGCCCGAGCGCCCGGACGCGCAGGCGAGGGTCGCGCGGGGCGAGCAGCACACGCAGCAGGCGGCGCAACGGCGGGACGGCGACGACGGCGCGCAGCTTGAGCGCGGCGAGGCGGTGGACGCGCTCCGCGTCGATCCGCGACAGGAGCAGCGTGTAGAGCAGGCGGTAGATCACCCGGCGGGTGAGCGTATCGCAGGGAACAGCGTGGCTCCCGGCAGCTGGGCCGGGTCGAGCGCGACCGGCTCGGAGGCCGACAGCGCGATCAGGCGGAAGCCGTGCACCTGCGTCTCGCGGTGATTCGGGAAGGCGGCGAGCAGCGACGCGACGAGCGGAGCGTTGGTCGGCTGCAGCGCGCGCTCGCCGGGGCTGCGGGCCGGCTCGACGACGAGCCAGGCGCGGCGCGTGCGGAGCGGCGCGCCCGCCGCGGAGCGGCCGAGGTAGAGCGCGGCGACCGGCTGGCCGAGCGGCGTGACGGCGACGACGGGCTGGTCCGGACCACGGACTTGGAGGTGCTCGAACGCGGAGCGCCAGTCGGTATTGCCGTACCGCCAGTCGGTCGTCGTCCACAGCGAGGTCGCAACGCCGAGCGCGAGCAGCGCGGCGAGCGGCGCCGCGCGCAGCCGCAGCAGCGCTGGCGCCGCGAGCGCGGCGGCGAGCGGCCACAGGAAGAGGACGTTGCGGACGTTGAAGCGGTCGTAGAGGCCGACCGCCGCTAGCGCGAGTGGGACGAGCAGCGCGACGCCGGCGATCGCGAGCAGCGCGCGGGCGCCGTCGCGCGGCGCGAGCCGCCGGTCGTCCGGCTCCGCGCGAAGTGCACGGCGGGCGGTGAGCAGCGTGCCGGCTGCGAGCGCGGCCAGGGCGAGCGCGAGCGCCGCTGCCTCCAGCCACGAGCGCGGGACGTTCGGGCCGGTGGCGAACTGGCGGACAAGCTGCTCGATCCGGTCGAGCAGGCCGGCGTCGCCGATGAAGGCGGCGCGGTCGTCGCCCGTCTGCTCGCGCAGCAGGCCGACGAGCGGCAGCACTGCGAGTCCGATCGCGCCCGCGGCGAGCAGCGTCGCGCGGCGCGCGGCCGGCGCCAGCCACAGCAGCGCGACGAGCTCGGCGAGCACGAGGAAGCCGGCGAACCAGTGCGTCCAGACCGCAGCGGCCGCGGCGAGCGCCCACAGCGACGCGCGCCGAGCGGTCGCTCGCTCCAGCACGGCCGAGCACGCCCACACGCTCAGCAGCCCCGTCAGCACGAGCAGCCCGTACGCGCGCGCGTCGAGGGCGTACCAAGTCAGCAGCGGCGAGACCGCCAGCAGCGCGGCGACCGCGAGCGCGGCGCACGCACCCACGAACCGCCGCAGCGCGAACCAAGCCACGGGTACCGCGGCGACCACGGCGAGCGCAGACACCGCTCGCAGCGCTCCCTCTCCCTCGCCGCCGAACGCGTGCACCCACGCCCACGTCAGGAGGTAGTAGAGCGGCGGCGTCGACTCGCTCGCGCCGATCCGATCCCACAGCGTCGCCAATGACCCTGCGTCGACCACGCGCGCGGTGTACGTCTCGTCGAACCACAGCGACTGCGTCGCGAGGAACGGCAGTCGCAGTGCCGCAGCGGCGAGCGTCGCGAGCGCCAGCAGCGCGGCGATCACGCGGCGATCGGCCTGTGGCGCGGCGGCGCGTGGGAGCGTGTCCGCGAGCGCGCCCGGCACGCGGCGGAGCCTACAGCGGGATGTTGCCGTGCTTGCGCTTCGGGCCCGGCTCGCGCTTCGTGAGCAGGGTCGTGAGCGCGGCGATCAGCTTCGGGCGCGTCTCGTGCGGAACGATCACGTCGTCGATGTAGCCGCGCTCGGCCGCCGAGTACGGGTTGGCGAAGCGCGCCTTGTAGTCCTCCATCAGCTTCCCGCGGCGCTCTTCCGGCGTAGGCGAGGAGGCGATGTCGCGGCGGTAGATGATGTTGACCGCGCCCTCCGGCCCCATCACGGCGACCTCCGCCTGCGGCCAGGCGAAGTTGAAGTCGGCGCCGAGGTGCTTGGAGGCCATGACGTCATACGCGCCGCCGTACGCCTTGCGCGTGATGACGGTGATCTTCGGCACGGTCGCCTCGGCGTAGGCGTAGAGCAGCTTCGCGCCGTGGCGGATGATCCCGCCCCACTCCTGCGCTGTGCCCGGCAGGAAGCCGGGGACGTCGCAGAGCGTGAGGATCGGGACGTTGAACGCGTCGCACGTGCGCACGAACCGCGCGGCCTTCTCCGACGCCGCAATGTCGAGCACGCCGGCGAGCGAGGCCGGCTGGTTGCCGACGATCCCGACGCTGTGGCCGTCGAGCCGTGCGAGCCCGCAGACGATGTTCGTCGCGAAGTGCTCGTGCACCTCGAGGAACTCGCCGTCGTCGACGATCAGCCTGATCACGTTACGCATGTCGTACGGCTTGTTGGGCGCGTCCGGCACGACCGTGTCGAGCTCGGGGTCCATCCGCTGCGGGTCGTCCGTCGGATGCACGCGCGGCGGCAGCTCGAGGTTGTTCGACGGCAGGAAGCTGAACAGGTAGCGCGCGTCCTCCAGGCAAGCGTCCTCGTCCTCAGCGGCGAAGTGGGCAACGCCCGACTTCGTGTTGTGCGTCATCGCGCCGCCGAGCTCCTCGAACGTCGGCTCCTCGCCGGTCACCGTCTTGATCACGTCGGGGCCGGTGATGAACATGTGAGAGGTCTCTCTCACCATGAAGATGAAGTCTGTGATCGCGGGCGAGTAGACGGCGCCGCCGGCGCACGGGCCCATGATCAGCGAGATCTGCGGGATCACGCCGGAGCTCTTGACGTTGCGCAGGAAGACGTCGCCGTAGGCGCCGAGCGATACGACGCCCTCCTGGATGCGCGCGCCGCCCGAGTCGTTGATGCCGATCACGGGGCAGCCGATCTTCGCCGCCAGGTCCATGACCTTGCACATCTTCTCGGCCATCACCTCGCCGAGCGAGCCGCCGACGACGGTGAAGTCCTGGCTGAAGACGCACACGCGGCGACCGTCGATCGTGCCGTGGCCGGTGACGACCGCGTCGCCCCACGGGCGGTTCTTCTGCATGTCGAAGTCGTTCGTGCGGTGACGCACGAACGTGTCCAGCTCCTGGAAGGAGCCGGGGTCGAGCAGCTTCTCGATCCGCTCGCGGGCGGTGTACTTGCCCTTCGCATGCTGCTTCTCGACTGCGGCGGCGCTGGCGGAGTGGATCGCCTCCTCGCGCAGCTCGTTCAGCTGGCCGAGCTTCTCGTCGAACGTCTCGGGTGCTTTCTGGCGGGCCATGAGGGCGCGGATGTTACCCACGATGCGTGGAGGGGCGCCTATCCGGTCGTGTTGCGTTCCGCTCGGGCGCTTGTCGTTGCGCGTCACGTCTGCCGGTCGGCTGGGGAGGGGGTGAGCAGGTGGCGGTTGCGCCGCCCTCCGGGGCGCCTCGCGGCCAGGGTGCTTCGACGGGCGCTCGCTTTGTCACGGAGGTCCGCGGGTTCCGCACGTCTGTGACGATCCTCAACGAAGCGTGACGAGAAATGTGCCGTAGAGGCTCAAAACTCGTCGATCATCGATCCCAGCCGGGTGCAGAGACCACGAACCGCGGCTAAGTGCACGGCCGGACGCGTGGAACGTCACGAAAGGGCGCACGAACGTCGGAGCACCTCCACCCGCCCCCTCCCCAGCCGACGACGCACGCTCCGCTCTGCCGACCGCGCGGCGAACGGACTGCACAAGCCGCGGTCAGCCGCGCGAGAACGGCCGGTGGTGCGCGGCGCCGAGCGAGTCGAGCGCGCTCGTGAGCACCTCTTCGAGCGGGTCGACGACGGGCTGCGGCGGGGCCGCGGGCTCCAGCGGCGCGATTGCCTCCGGCTCCTCGACGACCTCAGGCTCGGCGCTGCTGCGGGCGGGTCCTGCCGCGGCGGGAGGCGAGTCCGCGAGCGGGGTTGCGGGATCGGCCTCCACCGCGCCACCCGCCCGATCGGCGGAGCTGGGCGTGGGATCGGCCGGGCTGCGGCGGAAGAGGCGCGCGAGCCACCCGCGTCGCGGCTGCTGGGGATCGGCGACGGGCGTCGTCGCGGACTCGGCAACCGGCTCGGGCTGGACCGGCTCCGGCTCGACGGCCACAGGGCGCGCGGGCTCGGCGACTGGCTCGGGCTCGACCGCCGCCGGCTCGGCCGTCACGGCGGGCTCGGGCTCGGCGACCGGCTCGGGCTCCGCCGGCTCCGGCTCCGGCTCGACCACGACTGCGTCGCCCACCGGCTCTGCTGTCAGCGTCACACTGGTGCCCCACCCGGTGGGCGCGAGCTCGACGGTGCCGCTGGCGCGCTCGCCCTCCCAGGCGACCGTCGTCTCGGGCTCGAGCCGGGTGATCGTGATCTCGCCGACCTCGCCGAGATGGCGCGCGAGCGACGCGGCGTCGCTCACCTCCGCCCACAGCTCGGGCGGAGACTTGACCAGCCGGCGAGACGCCTGAGAAGCGGGCATCGCGGGTGGACTTCGCCGCCCGCGACCCCGATTCCTGCAACGTTCCTGGCGCCGGATCGGCGTGGCTGCCAAGGACGCAGGGAGCATGGCGTGCTTGCGCACGCGAGCGACCGAGGACGCAGGCAGCCGCGTCGAGACGGTGTCAGGCGCCCGGCTTCCAGACCATGAGGAGCAGAGCGAGCAGCACGAGCAGCGAGCTGAGCATGCCGACGGCCGCGACGCGTCTGCCGATCGCGTCGTACGCCGCGCTCATCTGGCCGCGCTCGGCCGCGCCGGCGGCGAGATCGGCCTCGGCCTGGGCCTTCAGCTTGCGCGACTGCGGCACGAAGAAGCCGTGGCCGAGCCCGAGCAGCACGACCACGATCACGCCGGCCGCGCTGAACCAGGCGCCGCCGACGTCGTCCCAGCGGTCGAGCGCGATGTAGATCCCGCTCAGCAGCACGAGGATCGCGCCGGGGGTGATGAGCTTGCGGCCGACCGCCTCCTCGGCTGTGTGCCACGCGGGGAGCGCGCGCACGTCGCCGCGCATGATCGCCATCTGGATGACCGGATAGGCGAATGTCACGCCGAAGGCGATCACCGCCGACGTGATGTGGAGGAACAGGACGAAGGAGTAGAAATCGAAGTCGCCGGGAGCGTTCATGTGGCGAACGCTACCCGACGACCTCGACGGGGAGAGGTGCCGCTCTCAGGTCAGCCTCTCCCGCTCCCGCAGCCCTGCACGTTGATCCCCGGACGGCGTCTCGCGTTCTTGCCGTTCCACGCTCTGAACGTGGAGGGCATCGCGAGCGGACGGGCGCAGAGGTTCGCCGCCGCCTCCAGGAATCCGAATCTGCCCGAGTCGAGCTTCAGCGTGAAGCGCGTGACGGGCACGTCCGGAAGGCTTCTGAACGTCGTCACGATCTTGCCGCTGTCGCTGACGTCGGGATAGCCGACGACCTCGATGTCGAGCGGGCCGCTGAGCTTCGCGACCAGCTTCGGCAGTTGCCCTCTCTCGCGTCTGACGAGCCAGACCGGTCCTCTCAGCGGCTCGTCGACGAACGGGCTGGTCGCCGTCGCCCTGCCGCCGTTGGCGTTCGGCGAGCATCTGTCGGCGTCGAACTGCTCCTGCGTGCAGGCCGCGCCGATGCCGGTGAGGTTCGACCGGATCGCTCTCGGCAGCAGCACGCGCGCACGGTTGATCGCCGACTGTCCGCCGCCCTGCGTGATCGTCGCCGTCATCGGCGGATGCGCGTTGGTTCTCGTCTTGCCTCTCGCGCCGAGCCGCACGGCGATTCTCGGGCTGAAGCCGAGTGCTCTGCAGTCCGCCAGCGTGAACGCTGCGCGCGTGGTCGCGCTGCCGCCGCCGACCGCGGAGAAGACGCCGCTGAAGCTGCGCTTGCCGCAGGCGGTCGGGTTGCGCATGAAGCCCTCGCGCGTGATCTCGATGTTCGCGAGCCGCGCTGAGACGGGCACGCCGTCCTCGAACTGCGGCAGCCCGGCACTCGGGTTCAGACCGCCGTTCGAGCGCAGCTCCAGCCGCACCGGGACGATCACGTTGCCGAGGTCGACCGGGCCGATCTTCGCCGGCACCTTCACCGACAGACCCGCCGGGTCGCCTCTCACGAGCGGCTCGGTCAGGAACACCTCACCCGGCAGCGAGACCGGGGCCGGGCCGGAGCCTGCCTCGACCGTCGCCGTGCCGAGCTTGCTGGCGGTCGGGCACGAGCCGCCGTTCGCGGCGCTTCTCGTGCACTTCACGAGACCGTCGAGCGTGAGGTCGCCGACCAGGCCGGCCGGAAGTCTGAACAGCACGCTGCCGATCCGCTTGTTGCGGTCCGGGCGCCCGAACTTCAGCGCGAACGTCGTGTCCGCTCCCGCTCTCGCGTTCGACGGCGTGCCGATGAACCACGGCTGGAACAGACTCTGGCACGGCGCTCCGGCCCCGTCGAACGAGGTCGTGAACGTCGAGCTCGGCGTCGCGTTGAGCGGCGTCGCGTCGGTCAGGCGGGCAAACGGGGTGTTGTTGGACGTCGCGGTGTGCGGTCCGCATGCCTGCGGGTTCACGAGCACCGAGCGCGGCCCGCCCTGGAACGTCAGGTCGAAGCTCGTGAACGGCAGTTGCGGCAGGTTCTGGAAGGTCGTCGTGACCTGGCCGTTGCTGGCGTTGAGCGTGACGTTGCCGGTCAGCTTCAGGTGGATCCCCGGGATCGGCACGTCGACGAACAGGCGGTTGAACGTGGTCGGCGTTCTCTCGCCGTAGTAGACCGGGCCGGAGAAGACCTGCTCGAACAGCGGCGTGGCGAAGCTGACCGTGCCGATCTGCGACGCAGCCGGGCAGGCGGCCGCGGTCGTGCGGTCAGCCGCGTTGAACTGCGCGTCGGTGCACGCCTCGAGCCCGTTGCCGATCGACGGGTTGACGGTCATGCCCTCCGGCAGCACGACGGTCGACTCGAGCACGGCCGACTGTCGGCGCGGGTCGTCGCTCGCGGGCATCGTGACCGAGACGCCGGTCTGCACCGGCACGTCGGTCTGCGTCGTCGAGAGCTGCGTTGCGAGGCCGACGTCGAACGGGAGCGTCCCGCAGCCGGTCGGTGTGAACGGCGCCGACTGGCCGGTCGCGGTCTGTCTCGCGTTGGAGGTCGCGGAGACCGACACCTGGATCGGCGTGCAGGCGGTGGGGTTGGACGTGAAGAAGCCGTTGAACGCGCTCCCGTTGAGTGTGAGCCCGAGCGAGGTGATGCGGATCGGGCCCGCGATTCTGCTGACCGCGGTGAGCGGCTCCAGGTTGATCGAGTCGAGCCCGTAGTCGCTCGGTGAGATCGTGAGCGCGAAGGGCACGAGCGAGGCGGTGAGCGTCGTCGGCGGTGGCGCCGGGTTCGCAGTGATCGTTCTCACGCCGAGCATCGCCGCCTGGTCCGGACTCTCGGTCTCCAGGTTGTAGATGACGCCCGGGAGTGCGGCCACCTGTCTGCCGGGTGGCGCGAAGAGTATGAAGATGCCCTGCAGGCTTCTGCCGACCGCCGTCTCCGGCGGGCACGCGTCGGCGAGGAATGTCGCGAGCGGACACGTCGGCGCCGCCAGCGGGTTGCCGTTGAGGCCCGGTGGCAGGTGGATCTCGTAGATGCTGGGCGAGTCCGCGACCGGGTTCGTGGCGCCCGGGCCGCCGATCTGCGTGTTGTCGCCGCCGAAGTTCGTCGTGATCGACAGGTCCGGGTGTCCGCCGGCCTGCGTCGTGGTCAGTGAAACGTCCACGCTGGTCACGGACATGGCCGCGGGCGCGGCGGACGCCGCAACGAGCAGAGCGGCGGCGGCGACGGTTGCGACCAGCAGGTGCCGCGCACGGATCAGCTTCATGCTTCCTCCTCTTGACGTGCCCAGCGGGCACCTGGCAGGTGGCTTGCCCGACTGGACGTGCAGGCAAACGAGACTGTTCTCGCGGGCGTCAGACGGGCGCGCCGGAGCGCGCCCCGCCGGTTAACGCCGCCGTCTTCTGTTGGCCGTTCTGCACCCGCGGATGGCGATTCTCGGCCGCGCTCTGGCGACCTTGCCGTTGTGGCCGTTGAACTGCAGCGGCATCCGCAGCCCTCGTCTGCAGAGGTTCGTCGTGTTCTCCAGCGCGCTGTAGCGGCCGCCTCTGAAGCGCAGCGTGAACTTCGTCAGCGCGAGGTCTGGCAGCAGCGGGAACGTCGTCGCGATGAGGCCGCGGGAGCCGACCTTGTTGAGGCCTTCGAAGGTGACCGCGATCGGGTTGCGGAGCTGCACGACGAGCTTCGGCAACTGGCCTCTCTCGCGTCTGACGAGCCACACCGGGCCGGTGATCTTCGTCGGGAACAGCGGGCTGATCGCCTCGGCTGTCGCC
>DATHEP010000458.1:0-7933 GCA_035318525.1 Conexibacter sp. | reverse complement strand
GCCTGCCGGTGATCTACGTCGTCGGCATCTACCTGATGGCGCTCGCCTACGGCCTCTACTACGTCGTGCGCCGGCCGGTCTACGACCCGGTGTGGATCTACGGCGTGGTCTTCTGCTTCTTCTACCTCGCCTTCCTGCTGTGGCAGACGTACTGGGCGATCCTCACCGCACGCAGCTCCTCCTGGGGCACGCGCCCGGCGACGGGACCCGGTCGCGCCAGACCCGCGCCCAACGCGCAGCCGGCGCCGTCGGAGGGCTCCGCATGAGGGCGCTGCGCCGCTTCGGCGGCTTCCTGCTCGTGCCGCTGTCGGCACTGCCGCTCGTCGCGGTCGCGCCGCTCGTCGCGCCGTCGGCCAGCAAGCGCGTCGCCGAGCTGCGCGGCGAGACCCACCCCACTCCCGTCACCAAGACCATCGAAGGAGATCGACCCCCATGTGCGGCATCGTCGGATACGTCGGACAGCGCCCGTGCCTCGAGCTGCTGCTCGGCGGGCTCGAGCGCCTCGAGTACCGCGGCTACGACTCCGCGGGCATCGCGGTGCTCGACGGGACCAACACGAGCGGCGGCGCGGCGGTGCGCGTGCGCAGCGTCGGCGGGATCGCGCAGCTGCGCGACGCGGTCGCCCAGCACCCGCAAGGCGAGACGCTGCGCGTCTCCACGACCGGCATCGGCCACACCCGCTGGGCCACGCACGGGCGTGTCTCCGAGGGCAACGCCCACCCGCTGACGGACGACCGCCAGCGCGTGCAGATCGTGCTCAACGGGATCGTCGAGAACCACGATCAGCTGCGGGCGCGGCTGGAGGCCGGCGGCTCGCGCTTCGACTCCGACACCGACGCCGAGGTCGTCGCCCACCTCGTGGGGCACGCGCTGGACGACGGGCGCAGCCTCGCCGAGGCGGTGCAGGTGTCGCTGCGGCGCCTGCACGGGCACTTCGCGTTCGTCGCCGCGACGCCGGGCGAGCCGGGCACGCTCGTCGGCACACGCCGCGCCTGCCCGTTGGTGGTCGGCCACGGCACCGACGACGACGAGCGCTTCCTCGGCTCGGCGCTCGCCGGCCTGCCGGTCGACCTCGCCGGCGCGCACGCGATCGAGGACGATGAGGTGGTCGTGCTCGACCCCGTCTCGACGCGCGTGCTCGACGCACGCGGCAGAGCCGTGCGCCCGCGCCCGCTGGCGCTCGACGAGCAGCCGGCGCCCGCCAGCCGCAACGGCCACGAGTCCTTCATGCTCGCCGAGATCGAGGAGCAGCCGCGGGCGCTGCGGCGCACGCTGCGCGCAGCGCCGCGCGGCCCGGGGCTCGACGAGCTGCCATGGACGCAGCTGGCCGCCGCCCGCCGGCTGACGATCGTCGCCTGCGGCACGAGCTACCACGCGGGCCTCGTCGGGCGCCTGCTGCTGGAGCGCTGGGCGGGGCTGCGCGTCGAGGTCGACATCGCCTCCGAGTGGCGCTATCGAGAGCCCGACGTGACCCGCGGCGACCTCGTGCTCGGGATCACCCAGTCGGGCGAGACGGCTGACACGATCGGCGCGCTGCGCACGGCGCGCGACCGCGGCGCCCGGGTGCTGGCGCTCACGAACGTGCCCGGCTCGCAGGCGACGCGCGAGGCCTCGGCCGCGCTGCTGACCGACGCCGGCACCGAGGTCGGCGTCGCCGCGACGAAGACGTTCGTGACGCAGGTCGCGACGCTCGCCGCGCTCGCGCGGCGGCTGGGCAGCGCCCGTGGCGTGCTCGACGACGCGCGCGCCGAGCGGCTCGACGACGAGCTGCAGCGCCTGCCGGCGGTCGTCGCGGCCGCCCGCGCCGCCTCCGAGCAGCCGATCGCGCGCGCGGTGGAGCGCTGGGGCGCGGAGCCGTTCTTCCTCTTCCTCGGCCGCCAAGCAGGACTGCCGGTGGCGCTGGAGGGCGCGCTGAAGCTGAAGGAGATCGCCTATGTCCCCTCCGACGCCTACGCGGCCGGCGAGATGAAGCACGGGCCGATCGCGCTGCTGAGCGAGGGCACGCCGGTCGTCGTCGTGGCGACCGACTCGCCGGTGCTCGACAAGCTGCGCTCGAACGTCTCCGAGGTGCGGGCGCGCGGCGCGCACGTGCTCGCGATCGCGACCGAGGGCGCCGCCGGCATGATCGCCGACGAGGCCGACGAGCTCGTGCTCGTGCCCGCGACCGACCCGCTGCTGTCGCCGATCCCGGCGGTCGTTCCACTGCAGTTGCTGGCGCACGGGATCGCCGTCGCCCGCGGCCACGACCCCGACCGCCCACGCAACCTCGCGAAGACGGTGACGGTCGAATGATGCGCGCGCTCCTGCTGGCGGTCCTCGCCACCGCGTTCGCCCCGGCGCTCGCCGAGGCGAAGCGCTCGACCTGCCCGAAGCCCGCGAAGCTGAGCTTCTCCCGCCCCATCGGCAGAACCGTCGGCGTGCTGCGGTGGAAGGCGAGCGCGCCCGTGCGCGTGCTGCGCAACGGCCGCATCGTCGGCCAGACGACCCGGCGCGCCCTGCGCGTCCCGGTCAAGCTGGGCCGCACCTACAGATTCAGCGTCGTCCCACTGAGCACGCCCCGCTGCGCCGCGACCAAGCGCGTCCGCGTCGCCTACCGCGCGCCCGGCGCCCCGAGCAGACTCACCGTGCGGATCGGCGACGGCGGCCTGCAGTTCAGCTGGCGCAGAGGACGCCGCGGCGACGGCCGGCTCGCGGGCTACCAGCTGCGCCGCGACGGCACGACGCTCGGGCAGACGAGAGCCACCACCTGGCAGCTCGCCGCCTTCCGCGGCCGTCATAGCTTCACGGTCGTCGCGGTCGACCGCCGCGGGCGCCAGAGCAGGCCCAGCAACGCGGTCACCGCGGCCCCCGACCAGGCGCCGACCACGCCGCAGGGCGTGCAGGCGCTCCCGGTCTCCGAGTCGCAGATCGGACTCGCCTGGCAGCCCAGCGAAGTGGGCGTCGGCCGCATCGCCGGCTACCGCGTGCTGCGTGACGGCGTCGTCGTGAAGCAGGTGCAGGGCACGTCGCATGTGCTCGACAACCTCGTCCCGAGCACCGACTACAGCGTGCAGGTCGTCGCGGTCGACGGCCTCGGCCGCGCGAGCGCGCCGTCCGCGCCGGTGGTCGCGCGCACGCAGGATCCACTGCCCACGAACGGGCACGCGCACGCCTACCTGCTCGCCACGACCGACCACAGCTTCGCCGACTTCCGCGCCCACTACCGGCAGATCGCGGTCGTCTACCCCACCTACTACGACTGCACGAGCAGCAGACTCGACCTCGCCGGCAGAGACGACCCGCTCGTGACGCAGTGGGCGAGAGCGCGCAAGGTGCTCGTGATGCCGCGCGTCAACTGCCAGGGCACGACGAAAGTCCACCGCCTGCTGACGGAGCCCGCGCTGCGTCAGCGCTGGCTGGACCAGCTCGTCGCGCTCGCCGCCCAGCACGACTACGACGGCCTCTCGATCGACTTCGAGGCCGGTCCGGCGGAGGACCGCGAGGCGATGAGCACGTTCGTCGAGGAACTCGCCGCGCGCCTGCACGCCGACGGCCGCAGGCTGACGGTCGCCGCATCGGGGAAGGCCAGAGAGACGTTCACGCATCCGCGCTCGGGGATCTTCGACTACGACCGCCTGTCGCGCGCGGCCGACTGGGTCTTCGTGATGGCGTGGGGGCTGCACTGGTCGACCTCCGCCCCCGGCCCGCAGGATGACGCCACGTGGGTCCGCGGCATCGCCGACTACGTCGCGACGATGCCGCTCAAGCAGAGGTTCGTCTACGGCACGAACCTCTACGCGATGGACTGGCCGAACGGCGGCGGCCCGGCGAACGAGGCGACCGCGTACCAGTACGGGGACATCGTCCCGCGGCTGCCGCAACTCGGCGCCGCGATCGCGCTCGACCCTGCGGCCGACAACTACCACGCCACCTACACCGACGCGGCCGGCGTGCCACACGACGTCTGGTATCCGGACGCGGAGACGACGGCGCGGCGCATGCGCCTCGCGCGCGAGCGCGGGATCGGCGCGATCGGCTTCTGGCGCCTCGGGTTCGAGGACCAGCGGCTGTGGGAAGACCCCCTGCTTGCGCCCGGAGCGGCGTGGTGACGCGCCGTACTTGCAGCAAAGCTGTGGACTGTCCCTCGCCAAACGTCCACAGATCCCGCCAGCGCACAGGTCCGCAACATGAGCCGCGGACGCCCATGACATACGTTGAGGCCATGCTCGATTCCCGGGGACGTGCAGGCAAAAGACAAGGGGCCGCGATCGCCCTCCGCGGGCGCGGGGCTCCGGCTCCCGCGCCCGACGCCGGCGGCGCCGAGACCGAGCGCTCGCCGCCGTTCGAGGCGCGGCACCTCGCCGCGCTCGTCGCGGTCGCGCAAACGCGCTCGTTCCGCGTCGCCGGCGAGCGGCTCGGCTACGTGCAGTCGGCCGTCAGCCGCCAGATCGCGACGCTCGAGGAGGTTGCCGGGACGCGCCTCGTCGAGCGCGCCTCCGGCGCGAACGAGATCCGGATCACCCCCGCCGGCGAGCTGCTCGTGCGGCACGCGGAGGCGCTGCTCGCGCGCCAGGCGGCGGCGCGCGCCGACCTCGACCAGCTCGTCGCCGGTGAGACGGGCGCGGTGCGGATCGGCGTGCCGCAGGGCGTCGGGCACCGGCTGCTGCGGCGCGTGCTCGTCGAGTACCGCCGGCGTCGCCCGCTCGCACGCGTGCTGGCGAGCGAGTTCCCGACCGACGCGCCGCTGTTCGAGCTCGTCGAGCAGGGGCAGCTCGACCTCGCGCTGGCGGGACTCCCGCTCGCGCCCGGTCCGTTCGAGCACCGCAGCCTGCTGCGCGTGCGCTGGGTGCTGGCGGCGCCGTCGCACTGGCCGATCGCCCAGCGCGGCGACGCGCTGCGGATCGCCGACCTCGCCGGCAAGCCGCTCGTCGGCCGCCACGACGAGCGCTCGGGACCGCCGCTCGAGGCGGGGCTGCGCGCCGCCGGGCACGAGCCGAACGTCGTCTTTCGCACCGACCTCGACGACACCGTGCGCGCGCTCGTCGGAACCGGCGTCGGCGCCGGGCTCCTGCCGACCTTCGGCGTCGACCCGCACGACGCCGCGATCGTCACCCGCCCGCTGGAGGACCTCCAGCTGACCCAGGCGGTCGCGCTCGTCTGGCACCGCGAGCGCGTCCTGTCCCCCGCCGCCGACGAGCTGCGCACGGTCGTGTGCGAGACGTGCGGGCGCGGCGAGGCCGGCGGCGCGCCCGCTCAGGCAGCGCGGCCGTAGCGCTCCGCCGCGCGGGCGCGCGCCTTCGCCGCCTCGACCTCGCGATCCTTCGGCGGCGCGGTCGTCGTCAGGTGGGCGAGCAGCCCGCGCGAGATCTCGGCAACAGCCTCCACCGCCTGCTCGAACGCCTCGGCGTTCGCCTGCGACGGTCTCGTGAAGCCGCTGATCTTGCGTACGTACTGGAGCGCCGACGCGCGGATCTCGTCCTCGGTCGCCGGCGGCTCGAAGTTGTGGAGGTTTCTGATGTTTCGGCACATGGCCTACATCGTAGGCCGTGATCTATCGGATCTACAGTGCAGTCTCTATTGCGATCCTTATCACGATCACTATCTTCTACTATGATTCTTATATGCAACACAAGAGTGCCTCTCGTGTTCCAGCTGCGGTTCGCCGCTCGCTCCGCGAGGTCGGCGACCACGTCACGACCTGGCGAAAGCTGCGCGGTCTGACGCAGGCGCAGCTCGCCGACCGCGCAGGCGTCTCGCGGGGCACGCTCGTGCGGCTCGAGCGCGGCGACGGCGGCGTGAGCATCGAGAATCTGCTCCGCGTGCTGCGCGGCCTCGGCGTCCTCGAACCCCTGGCCCAGGCGCTCGATCCGTACGCGACCGACGTCGGCCGGCTGCGCTCCGACGAGCGCCTTCCAAAGCGGGTGCGTCCGCGCAGCCTGACCGGTCGCGACGATGGCTGAGACCCCGGTCGACGTCGTGGTCCAGATCGACGGCGACGACCTCGTCGCGGGGCGCCTGTGGTCGCATCGCAGCCGGGGCAGCGAGTCCGCGACGTTCAGCTACGCGCCTGAGTACCTCACCCACCCGGACGCCTACGAATTGGACCCGCAACTCCCACTGGTCGCAGGGCAGCAGCAGACGCCCCTCGGGCGGCCGCTGTTCGGCGCGTTCTCGGACTGCGCGCCTGACCGCTGGGGCCGGCGCCTGATCGCCCAGGCCGAGCGGCGCCGCGCTCGCGAGCACGGCGACGCCGAGCGCAGCCTCGGCGAGGTCGACCTGCTGCTCGGCGTACGCGACGACCTGCGTCAAGGGGCGCTGCGCTTCCGTCGCGGCGACACGTATCTCGCACCCGAGGACCGAGGCGTGCCGGCGCTCCTCGACCTCGGCCGCATGCTGGCGGCCGTCGAGCGACTGGAGCGCGACACGGCCGACGACGCCGACGTGCAGGCGCTCCTCCACGGCGGCAGCTCGCTCGGCGGCGCGCGACCGAAGGCGCACGTGCTCGATCGCGGCGGCCGCCTCGCGATCGCCAAGCTCCCCAGCCCTGCCAACGACGACTGGGACGTGATGGGCTGGGAGCGCGTTGCGCTGGAGCTCGCCCGCACGGCGGGTGTCACGGTCCCCCCTTCAGCGCTCCATGAGGTCGCCGGCAGGGCGGTGCTCGTCGTCGAGCGCTTCGACCGCCGCGGCAACCGGCGACTCGGCTACGTGAGCGCGATGACGATGCTGGAGGCGACCGACGGCGATCGCGCCAGCTACCTCGACATCGCGGACGTGATCGAGCGGCACTCCCCCACCGCCGGCGACGACCTGCGCGAGCTGTGGCGCCGCGTCGCCGTGTCGATCCTCCTTAGCAACACCGACGACCATCTGCGCAACCACGGGTTCCTGCGGCTGAGCCGAGCGGGATGGTCGCTGTCGCCGGCGTTCGACCTGAACCCCGATCCGCGACCGGGGCCGAAGCGGCTCAGCACGTCGATCGACGGTGGCACGAGCGCGGCCAGCATCGACGTCCTGATGGACGTCGCGGGCCTCTTCCGCCTGTCGGACGCCGCCGCCCGCTCGACGCTGCGGGAGGTCACCGACGCAACCCGCGAATGGCGCCGGGTCGCCCGGGCGGTCGGGCTCGGCGCCGCCGCGGTCGAGCAGATGGCTCCGGCGTTCGAGCACGAGCAGGCCGCAACCGCGCAGGCACTCGTCGGCGCCGGGACTTCAGGGCGTTGACCGGCACCCGCTGCGAGCGGGCGCCGCGTCAGACCGCGACCGGCTCGGCCGAGCGCGCAGCGATCGCGCCGGCGCGGCTGAACGCGAGTCCCTCGTCCTCGATCGCCCCACGGCGCATCATCAGGATGTCGAGCGCGTAGTTCTGGTGCAGTCGCCACGGCGTTCTGTCGCCCTGCTTCGGCAGTGCGTCGAGCGAGCGCAGCACGTAGCCGGATCTGAGGTCGAGGAACGGATGCGTGGGCTGCGAGGGGTCGGGGCCGAGCGGCGTGACGATGTCGTGGCCGTTCGCGTCCATGTGGTTCAGCAGCCGGCAGACGTACTGGGCGCAGAGGTCGGCCTTGAGCGTCCATGACGCATTCGTGTAGCCGAGCGTGACGGCGGCGTTCGGCACCCCGCTGAACATCAGGCCCTTGTAGCCGACGCTCTCGGAGAGGACGACCTCCTCGCCGTCGACGCCGATCGCCATCCCGCCGAGGAGCTGCAGGTTGATGCCCGTGGCGGTGATGATCACGTCCGCCTCCAGCTCCTCGCCGGTGGCCAGCTTCAGGCCTCTCTCGGTGAAGGTCTCGATCCGGTCCGTGACCACGGACGCACCGCCGCTTCCGATCGCCTTGAAGAGGTCGGCGTCGGGCACGAGGCAGACGCGCTGGTCCCACGGCTGGTAGGTCGGAGTGAAGTGCGTGTCGACGTCATAGCCGACCGGCAGCTGTCTCTCGAGGCCTCTGCGGAA
>DATHEP010000457.1:0-3609 GCA_035318525.1 Conexibacter sp. | reverse complement strand
AACGTTCGTCGAGAACGTGAGAGACGGAAGAGACGGCGTCACCTTCACCTACGGCGGTGAGCAGGGTCAGGCCGACTGGCTCGTGATCGCGGCGGGGCGCGGCGCCGACGTCGAAGGCCTCGGGCTCGACGACGCGGGCGTCAAGCTGGACGACAGAGGCCTGATCGCGGTCGACGGCGCGCTGCGCACGTCGGCGAGAGGGATCTGGGCGATCGGCGACCTCGTGCCCGGCCCTTCGCTCGCGCACAAGGCGTCCGACGAGGGCATCATCGCGGCGGAGGACATCGGGGGCGTGACGACGCACCCGATTGCGTACGTCGACATCCCGCGCGCGACCTTCTGCACGCCGAACGTCGCCAGCTTCGGGCTCACCGAGCAGCAGGCGAAGGACGCCGGCTACGACGTCGTCGTCGGCAGACTGCCCTACGGCGCCGTCGGCGCCGGCACCGTCTACGGCGACCGCACCGGGCTCATCAAGATCGTCGGCGACAAGAGATACGGCGAGCTGCTCGGCGGACACGTCGTGGGCGCGAAGGCGACCGAGCTGATCCAGGAGCTCGTCAACGCGCGCGCGCTCGAGGGCGGCTATCCCGAGGTCGCGCGCATGGTCCACGGCCATCCGACGCTCAGCGAGGGCGTGATGGAGGCCGCGCGCGCCGCGGACGGCTGGCTGATCCACGGGTGATCTAGCATCGCGGGCTCGGTGAGCAGCGCCCCGCAACCCGTCTTCTACTTCGACCTCGGCAGCCCGGAGTGCTACCTGGCTGCCGAGCGCGTGATGGGCACGCTGCCGGTCGCGCCGGAATGGGCGCCGGTGCTGGCGGCCGGCTTGCCGGACGGCGCCGGCACCGGGAGCGACCAACGTCGCGCGGCCGTCGAGCGGCACGCGGCGGAACAGCATGTGCAGGCGCTGCGCTGGCCGACCGAGTGGCCCGGCGACACGCGCCTCGCGATGGTCGCTGCCACCTACGCGAAGCAGATCGGCCGCGGCGTCGCCTTCTCGCTCGCGGCCTTCCGGCAGGCGTTCGCCGGCGGGCGCGCGCTCGACGAGGACACGATCGTGATCGCCGCCGCCGCCTGCGAGATGCATCCGCGCGCGGTCCGACAGGCGCTCGGCCGCGACTCGGTCGCCGCTGCGCTCGACGCCGCGACCGCGGCGGCGGCCGCGGGCGGCGTGCGCACCGTGCCAACCGTGACGCTCGGCGAGCGCGTGCTGGCGGGGGACGACGCCGTCGAGCAGGCGCTCGCGGCGATGACCGCGGAGACGGCACGGTGACCGCCCGCCGCGCGTATCGGCTGATCGTCACGCGCGGCGGCAGCGGTCCGGCGTGGCTTGCCGGACCGGGTCGCGTCGACCACATCGAGATCGTCGAGGTCGACAGCGGCGAGGTCGTCCTCTTCTGGGACCTGCCGGCGCTGCAGGCGCGCCGGCTCGTGCGCGCACTGCGCGAGGACCTCGGCCGGCTCGACGCCGAGGCGTTCCTCACGGCGTGGCGCACAGCACAGCTGTAACGTCGCCCGCAGGCGATCCGCTTGCGGTCGCCGGAGGGCGAAACCGCAAATCGCCGAGCCGTCCGCGCGCCAGCGCCCGACCGGGCGGCTCGCGGCGCCTTCGCTAAGGTGGCCTGCATGGCCACGACACCGGCAGCTGGCAAGCGCCGGAGCCGGTCCGGCGAGGCAGCGGCGGCGCCGTTGCCCGAGCCCGACGTGGCCCGCGAGTGGCTCGCGACGATGCTGTTGATCCGCCGCTTCGAGGAGCGCGCGGGCGAGCTGTACGCGAAGGCGAAGATCGGCGGCTTCCTGCATCTCGCGATCGGCGAGGAGGCGACGATCGTCGGCGCGGCGCGCGCGCTGCGCGACGACGACTACCTGATCTCCACCTACCGCTCGCACGGCCACGCGATCGCGCGCGGCACGCCGCCCGAGGCGGTGATGGCAGAGCTGTTCGGCAAGCAGGACGGCTGCTCGCGCGGGCGCGGCGGCTCGATGCACATGTTCGACCTCGAGCGGCGCTTCATGGGCGGCTACGGGATCGTCGGCGGCAACCTGCCGATCGCGGCCGGCTTCGGCCTGTCTGCCGAGCTGCTGAGAACGGACGACGCGACGCTGTGCGTGTTCGGTGACGGCGCCTCGAACCAGGGCACCTTCGGCGAGACGATGAACCTCGCGGCGCTGTGGAGACTGCCGGTCGTCTTCATGGTCACGAACAACCAGTTCGGGATGGGCACCGCACTCGAGCGCCACTCCGCCGTGACCGACCTGCAGCGCAAGGGCGAAGGGTTTGGCGTGCCGGGCGTCGAGTGCGACGGGATGGACGTGGCGGACACCTACCGCGTCATCTGCGACGCGCTGAAGCGGGCGCGCGAGGAGCGCCAGCCGGTGCTGGTGGAGGCGATCACCTATCGCTTCCGCGGCCACTCGATGGCGGACCCGGAGGAGTACCGCACGAGAGAGCAGGTCGCGGAGTGGCGCAGACGGGACCCGATCTCGCTGTTCGGGGATCGGCTGATCGCGGAGGGCGTGCTCGACGAGGCCGGCGTGGAGCAGCTCGACGCGGACGCCGGCCGGCACGTCGACGAGGCGGTCGCGTTCGCCGACGCGTCGCCGTTCCCAACGCCCGAGTCGCTCTACGACGACGTCTACGTGCTCGGCGATCAGGTGCGCGGCTGGTACTCGATCGACGAGCGCAGCCCGGAGCCGCACAAGGGCGAGGACGAGCGCGAGCGCGACGTCGATCCGCGGATGCGCGAGGAGTACGACCAGCACGCGGCGGGACCACACGACTCCGGCGACGCCCCGCGGCCGGCGGACGACGCGCAGGACGAGGACGAGGAACGGGAGCCCGCCGGCGGCCACACGCACGACGGCGAGCGGGGCGGCTGACGTGGCCGTCGTTCGCTACCGCGAGGCGCTCAACCAGGCGCTGCGCGAGGAGCTGGCACGCGACGAGCGCGTCTTCCTGATGGGCGAGGACATCGGCGTCTTCAACGGCGCCTACAAGGTGACCGCGGGCCTGCTGGAGGAGTTCGGCGAGGCGCGCGTGCGCGACACGCCGATCTCTGAGAACACGATCGTCGGGATGGGTGTCGGCGCCGCCATGACCGGCACCCGCCCGGTCGTCGAGCTGATGACGGTCAACTTCTCGTTGCTGGCGATGGACCAGATCGTCAACCACGCGGCGCACATCCACTACATGTTCGGCGGGCAAGCGAAGGTGCCGCTGGTGGTGCGGATGCCGCAGGGCGCGGGCCATCAGCTGGGCCCGACGCACTCGCACTCGTTCGAGGCGCTGTACCTGCACGTGCCGGGACTGTTGGTTGCGGTGCCCTCGACACCGGCCGACGCGAAGGGCCTGCTGAAGTCCGCGATCCGCGACGACAACCCAGTGATCTTCATCGAGCACGAGTACCTCTACGGACGCCGCGGCGACGTGCCCGACGCGGACGACGGCGAGGAGCACCTCGTGCCGTTCGGCAAGGCCGCGGTGCGCCGCGAGGGCGACGACGTGACGATCGTCGGCATCTCGCGCATGGCGCTGACGGCCGAGCGCGCGGCCGAGGCGCTCGCCGACGAGCACGAGGTGTCGGCCGAGGTGATCGACCCGCGCAC
>DATHEP010000456.1:0-13012 GCA_035318525.1 Conexibacter sp. | reverse complement strand
GACGTCGTAGGTCCCGTACGGGAGAGCGCGGTCCGTCACGTAGCCGTCGGCTCCGGTCGTGCGGGTCGTCGTGCCGCTGCAGCCGGAGCCGGTGGCAGTGAGGCGCGCGGTCGCGCCGGACACGGGCGTGCCATCGTGGATCACCTGCAGGTCGACCGGCGGCAGGCGCGCCGGGACCTGCGTCGTGCCGCCCGGCTGGACGAGCGCGAGCTGCGCTCTCTCTCCGTAGGCGACCGGATTGGCGCCCGCGCATCTGCCGGCGTAGACGCCGTACGGGTCCGTGAAGGGATAGACGAGCCCCGACGTGTACGACGCGTGCGGAAGGCCATCGCCGAACGAGGGCAACGGAACCGGCAGGTGCGCGGTCACGGCCGTGAAGTCGGTGGCGTTCGCGGCGACGGGCAGGCCTCTGGCCAGCGTCTCGTAATCGGCCTGGATGCGCCCGCCGAGATCGAAGTCGAACGCGACCGTGGAGGTCGCCTCGCCGACGACGCCCGCCTGTCTTCTCGGCTGTGCGACGGCGCTGGGGTCGACGTAGCCCTGCCGCGCGAGCACGACGTCGTAGTTGCCGACCGGCAGGTAGCCCCACAGCACGCAGCCGAGCTCGTTCGTGATGTCGGTGTAGCTCTGCGCACCGGTCAGCGAGACGCTCACGCCAGGAACGCCCGCGCCGTTGCGGTCGCGCACCTGCACCGCGAGCGAGCCGAGGTTCGTGCCGAACGACCCCGCCGGCGGCGCGACGACGCTCTCGATCGTCACCGGCTTGATGTGCATCCCTGGCCACGTCACCGACGAGGCGATCCGCAGGTAGTGCGCTCTCGCCTGCCCACTCGTGCAGCTGGCCGCGCCGGTGGTGTCTGTCACCCAACTGGCGCTCGACGTCACCGTGTAGGTGACCGGGCCGACGGTGCTCGACGTTCTGTCGCGGTAGTTCGACAGCTCGGTGACAGCCATCGCCCGCATGCGGTCCTGATCCTGCTGGGCGATCCCGCTGGCGAGCGAGCGGTGCTTGTTCGTGCCCGACGTAGCCGAGGCGGCGTCGAGGCCGAGGTAGAGGCCCGTCGCGACGAGCACGAGCAGCAGCGACGAGACGATCACCTCGATCAGGCCGAAGCCCGACTGGTCGTCGCACAGCAGGGCGAATTGGCGGCGGCTCGCGGGTCCCACCGGAGACTCATCGGCGCACGCGCGAGGGGTGTTGAGCGGGTTGGCGCGGCTCGGACATTCGTTGACCGGGTTATGGCGCGTTGGGCTACAGCTGGACGTTCGGCCGGTCCTCGCCCCGCCGCGCTCGCGTGCGAGGCGCATGCGGTCGATAGAACGGCGATGAGGATCGCGCGCCGCCTCGCCCTCCTTCCGCTGCTCGCCGCGCTGACCGTGCCGCTGGTGAGCGCCGACGGCGCGCAGGCCGACGAGTCGTGCACGACGGCGATCGGCGGCGGCATCGTAGACCGTCCCACCGACGCCCCGTTCGCCGACGCCTGCGCCGCCGCCGTGCTGGTCGTCACGCCGAACCCAGCCCTGCCGAACGCGCCCGTGACGCTCGACGGCAGCCAGTCCTCCGGCGACGACACCGGCGGCGAGATCGCCAGCTACGCGTGGGACTTCGGCGACGGCCTGATCGACGAGACGCTCGCGCCCGAGTCCTCGAACGTGCACGTCTACGCACGCGGCAGCTACACGGCGAGACTGACGATCGAGAACGCTAGAGGCGAGGCGATCGCCGACACCGACAGCGTCCAGCTGATCGTCAGCGAGCCGCCCGTCGCCGCGCTCGACGCTCCGGGCGGGACGCTGCGCCCGGGCGTGACGTACGACTTCGACGCGAGCGGCTCGACCGCACCCGGCGGCTCGATCGACCACTACGAGTGGAACTGGGGCGACGGCACGACCGCGCAGACCGCGACGGCCGTCGCGCAGCACGCGTTCGCGAGCGACGGCGCCTCGACGCAGGTGTCGGTGTCCGTCGTCAACGACCTCGGGCTCCAGAGCGCGCCCGCGAGCGTCGGCGTCGTGGTCGCGAACCAACTGCCGCTCGTGCAGCTGATCGCGACGCCTGCCAGCGTCGCGGTCGGCCAGCATCTGACGCTCGACGCGAGCGGCTCGAGCGACCCGGACGGCGCAATCGCCGAGTACCGCTGGGACCTCGACGCGAACGGCTCGTTCGAGACCTCGACCGGCCTCGTCCCGAGAACCGTCGCCGGCGGCTATCCCAACCCCGGCGTGATCGTCTTGAGCGTGCGCGTCGTCGACGACAACGGCGGCGCCAGCGTCAAGGGCGTGCCGGTGACCGTGCAGAGACCCGCCTCCGCCGGTGGTGGCGGTGGCGGTGCGGGCGGTGGCTCCGGGTCCGGCGGTGGATCCGGCCCGGGCGGCGGCTCCGGCTCGGGCAGCGGGTCGAGATCCGGTGGCGGATCAGGCTCGGGCTCGGGCGGCGGTGCAGGGTCCGGCGGCGCGGGCGACGGCTTTGCCGTCGGCCTCAGCGGCGCCGCGATTCAGCGTCTGACGGCCGCGCTGCGCAAGGGCGTCGCGCTCAGCGCGACCGCCAACCGCAGCGCGACCGGCTCGCTGTCGCTCAACGTCGGCGCCCGCGACGCGAAGAAGCTGCGCCTCCCCGGCCGCCGCGGCAAGCGCGCGGTCACGATCGGCACGCTCCGGCTCGCGCTGAGCCCCGGCCGCACCGTCAAGCCGAAGATCAAGCTCAAGCCAGCCGCCGCCCGCGCCCTTCGTCGCGCCAAGCCGCGCACCCTGCGCGTCACCGTCCGCGGCTCGCTCACGGCCGGCGCCACCAGCGCCGCGGTCGTGCGGGTCGTGCTGTTGCGGGCCTGACGCATCCGTGACCGTCGCCGACGGCAGCTCCGAGCTCAGCACCGCGCAAGCGCCCGAGCATCCGGTGCCCACCTTGTGGGTCCTGATCCCCGTGACGTTCGCGATCGTCGCGTTCGGCGTCGCCACCTGGCTGTTCATCGGGAGTCACCTGCGCGCTCGATGACTCGACGAACGGGTCGACGTACGCGTACTGCATACGCCCCGGTTGGCCGGGAGCGGAGCTGCTGCCGTGGGGCGGGATCCTCGGTGGCGGAATCGCCGGCGCGGGGGCCGTAATCGCGCGCTTGTGGTACGCCCGGTGGATCTTCGTGCTTACGGCGGCCAGCGGTCTGGCTGTCTGCGCGTATCCGTGGGTCCTGCTCTTCGATTAACGCACACGGGGCGGGCCCGAAGGCCCGCCCCGTGTGATCTCTCTGCCGTTGCCGGGCTCGCGCCGGCTACGTCGAACGAGTGGCGTCTACCATCTCCCCAGGGCGTTGCAGCCACCGGTGCTGATCGGGGCGCACGTTCGCGTGATTCTGCCGTCTACGGCGCGCGCGACCGTGTAGACGACCTCCTTGGCGGACGTCGCGGTCACCGTGAACGTGGTTCTGGTGCCCACCGCCGTCGGCTGTCTGTCCGGGTTGGGGACCTCGTTCAGCGACTCCTCGATTCTCTGCAGGTCGGCGAGGGCGCCGTAGGTGCCGTTGTCGGTGAAATACGTCTCCTGCGCCGTCTGCATGTTGCGGGCGTAGGACTTGGCGCTCGCGTCGCCTGCCTTGTCCTTCTGGGACAGGAACGACGGGATGGCGATCGCGGCGAGGATGCCAATGATCAGGATGACGACGAGGAGCTCGATGAGCGTGAAGCCTCTCTCGTCAGCGATGCGTCTACGGATGGTGTGCAGCATGTGTCCTCCTGGAAGCCGGTTGGCTCGTTCGTTCACCGCCAGATCCCTGGACGGGGGCCGCTCGGACCGCTCGGCTCTGGCACGGGGGCTATCGGCACCCCGTATTCCGGGGTTGAGCCCTTTGGACGATTGGTGGACTGCTTGCACACCCGCGTCGGGGCGCGCGCGGGCCGGAGGTCAGCCGCCGCCGGAGGCGGTGCGGGCGGCCTGTGCCGCCTGCTGCGCGTCGCGAGCGGGGTCGCGCGCGCCGCTGCCGCCGCACCACGGGCACGTGGTCGGTCTCTGCTCGCCGCCGAGCCCGGAGATGACCGTCCCGGTGCCACGGCACGGGCGGCAGGTCGTCTGGTCGCGATCGTCGCGTCTGTCGTTGCGGGCAGCCATGGGTCGGCGCGCGAGGCTAGCGGGTCCGGAGGCGCGGCGCTGCGCCGGCTATTCGTGCGCCTGGTGCGCGTGCACGACGGCGTGGCCGCGGCCGCGCGCGATCAGCCAGCGGTTGACCGGGAACGCGACGGCGCCGGCGATCAGCAGCGCGAGCGCGAGGCTGCCCCAGAACAGCGGGTCGTCGAGGCCTGCGTCCATCGCGCCCGGGATCAGCAGCATCAGCGCGTTGTCGACGATCTCCATGACCGCGATCGAGACGGTGTCCGACGCGAGCGCGAGCGGCACGACGGCGGCGAGCGCCATGCCCGAGCGCAGCAGCGGCAGGCTCGTGAGCGCGTAGCCGAACAGGAACGCGAGCGCGACGGCGAGCGCGATCGTGCCGAGGTCGGAGAAGCCGAGCGCGGTGCCGAGCACCATCCCGAGCACCTCGCCGATCGCGCAACCGGTGAGGCAGTGGACAGTGGCGCTGAAGGCCAGCGCGTTCAGCGGTTGCCGCGGCGCGCCGTGCGCGTCGGCGGCCACGTGTCAGCCCCGTCGCATCAAGCGGCCCACGGCGGCCATCAGCTCGTCCGTGCGCTCGGCGCGCTGGCCGTCCTCCGCGCCCAGCACGCAGTGGCGGGCGTGCTCGTCCAGCAGGCCGAGCGCGACCTTGTCGAGGGCGGCCTGGATCGCCGAGATCTGCGTGATCACGTCGATGCACCAGCGGTCCTCCTCGACCATGCCCTGCACGCCGCGGACTTGGCCCTCGATCCGGCGCAGGCGCTTCTGCAGCTGGTCCTTCGTCGCGGTGTAGCCGCGAGTCGGGCTTCTGGGATCGGTCGCGGTCGCGGCCATCTGCTCCTCCTCAGGGGTTCGCTCGCGGACAATCGTAACATACCCCCTATCCGTATCTGGTACGGTGGCATTCAGATACCCCCTCCCCGTATCCGAGCGAGAGAGGTGCCGTCCATGAAGATCGCCGCCTTCCTGATCGCGCTCGTCGCGACGTTCGGCGCCGCCGTCGCCGTCGGCGGCGCCATCGGTCCCGAGCCGACCGAGCCGGAGCCGCCCGCGCACGCCGAGCCCGGCCCGCACGCGGACCCGGCCCACGCCTCTCCCGCAGCCACCGCGCCGCGCGGCCTCGCGGCAGCCGCCGGCGGCCTGCGGATCGACGTGCTCACGCCCGAGCTCGAGCCCGGCCGCGAGCGGGCCCTGCGCTTCCGCATCCTCGACGACCACGGCCAGCCGATCCGCTCGTTCGACGTCGCGCACGAGCGGCGCATGCACGCGATCGTCGTGCGGCGCGACCTGACCGGCTTCCAGCACGTCCATCCGCGCATCGACGGCGACGGCACGTGGTCCGTGCCGCTGCGGCTCGGGGACCCCGGCTCGTACCGCCTCTACGCCGACTTCACCCGCGACGGCACGCCTCACACGCTCGCGGGCGACCTGCGCGTCGACGGCGGCGCAGACCTGCGCCCCCTCCCCGCCCCGCAGCCGCGTGCGACGAGCGACGGCGGCGACGCCGTGGAGCTCGACGCCGGTGGCCTGCACGCCGGAGAGGCGAGCACACTGCAGTTCACCGTCACGCGCGACGACAGGCCGGTCGCGCTCGCTCCCTACCTCGGCGCCGGCGGCCATCTCGTCGCGCTGCGGGAGGGCGACCTGGCGTTCTTGCACGTCCATCCGCTCGGCGACGCCGACGGCAGCGAGGTCGCGTTCGAGACGACCTTCCCGAGCGCCGGCCGGTACCGCCTCTTCCTCCAATACCGCGTCGAGGAGCAGGTGCGCACCGCCGCCTTCACACTGGAGGTCGCGCCATGACCGCCTCCGCCGCGCCCCAGTCCCACGAGCACGTCGAGCTGCCGATCGAGGGCATGACCTGCGCGTCCTGCGCGAACCGGGTCGAGCGCCGGCTGAACGAGCTCGACGGCGTGGAGGCGACGGTGAACTTCGCGACCGAGCGGGCGACGGTCGACTACGACGCGGCTGCGGTCGCGCCGGAGCGGCTCGTCGCTGCCGTCGAGGCCGCCGGCTACCGGGCGACGCTGCCGGCACGGGCGGGCACCACGTCCGGCCCCGCCGACGAGCACGCCGGCCACGACCACACGGCCACCGAGTCGCCCGACGAGACGGCGGCCCTGCGCACGCGCCTGCTCGTCTCGATCGCGCTGACGATTCCGGTGCTGCTGCTGTCGATGATCCCTCCGCTGCAGTTCGAGAGCTGGCAGTGGCTCGCGCTCCAGCTCGCGACGCCGGTCGTCGTGTGGGGCGCGTGGCCATTCCACCGCGCCGCGTGGGCGAATCTGAAGCACGGCGCGGCGACGATGGACACGCTCGTCTCGCTCGGCGTGCTCGCCGCGTGGCTGTGGTCGCTCTACGCGCTGTTCCTCGGTGACGCCGGCATGCCCGGCATGAGAATGGGCTTCGACCTGCTGCCGCAGCGCGGCGGCGGGACCGACGAGATCTACCTCGAGGTCGCCGCCGGGGTAACGGTCTTCATCCTCGCCGGGCGGTACTTCGAGGCGCGCGCGAAGCGGCGTGCGGGAGCGGCGCTGCACGCGCTGCTCGAGCTCGGCGCGAAGGACGTCGCCGTGCTCGAGGCGGACGGGAGCGAGCACCGCGTCCCAGTCGAGCAGCTCCAGCCCGGCGACCGCTTCGTCGTGCGCCCCGGCGAGAAGGTCGCGACCGACGGGATCGTCGAGGAGGGCTCGTCCGCCGTCGACGAGTCGCTGCTGACCGGCGAGTCGGTGCCGGTCGAGAAGCGTGTGAGCGACGCGGTCGCGGGTGCGACCGTCAACGCCGGCGGGCGCCTCGTCGTGCGCGCGACGCGCGTCGGCGCCGACACGGCGCTCGGGCAGATCGCGCGCCTCGTGACGGCCGCCCAGTCCGGCAAGGCACCGGTGCAGCGGCTCGCCGACCGTGTGGCCGGGATCTTCGTGCCGATCGTGATCGTGCTCGCGGTCGCGACGCTCGGCTTCTGGCTGGGCGCGGGCGAGAGCGCCGCCTACGCGTTCACCGCCGCCGTCGCGGTGCTGATCATCGCGTGCCCGTGCGCGCTCGGGCTCGCGACGCCGACCGCGCTGCTCGTCGGCACCGGCCGCGGCGCGCAGCTCGGCCTGCTGATCAAGGGCCCGCAGATCCTCGAGTCGACGCGCCGGGTGGACACCATCGTGCTCGACAAGACCGGCACCGTGACGGCGGGCCACCTGCGGCTCGTGGAGGTCGTGACCGCGGACGGCGTCGCACGCGCCGACGCGCTGCGCCTCGCGGGCGCGCTCGAGGACGCCTCCGAGCACCCGATCGCGGCCGCGATCGCGCGTGCCGCGCGCGAGGAGCTCGGCCTGCTCTGGCAGGTCGAGTCGTTCGCGAACCGCGAGGGCCTCGGCGTCGAGGGCGTCGTCGACGACCGCGCCGTGCTCGTCGGGCGGCCGACGTTGATGGCCGAGCGGTCGCTTGCGATCCCGGAGGCGTTGGACGCGGCCCGGCGCGCGGCCGAGTCGACGGGCCGGACGGCGGTGCTCGCGGCCTGGGACGGCGCCGTGCGGGCGCTGCTCGTGGTTGCCGACACGGTCAAGCCGACGTCCGCCGAGGCGATCGTGGAGCTGCGCGCGCTCGGCCTGCGGCCGATCCTGCTGACCGGCGACAACGCCGCCACGGCCGCTGCGGTCGCCGGCGAGGTCGGGATCGACGCGGCAGACGCGATCGCCGAGGTGCTGCCAGCCGACAAGGCAGACGTCGTGCGCCGCCTCCAGGCCGAGGGCCGGGTCGTCGCGATGGCGGGTGACGGCGTCAACGACGCGCCCGCGCTCGCGCAGGCCGACCTCGGGCTCGCGATCGGCACCGGCACCGACGTGGCGATCGAGGCCAGCGACCTCACCCTCGTCTCCGGCGACCTGCGCGCCGCCGCCGACGCGATCCGCCTCTCGCGCGCGACGCTGCGCACGATCAAGCAGAACCTCGGCTGGGCCTTCGGCTACAACGTCGCCGCGCTGCCGCTTGCGGCCGCTGGGCTGCTCAACCCGCTGATCGCGGGGGCCGCGATGGCCTTCTCGTCCGTATCGGTGGTGCTGAACGCGCTGCGCCTGCGGCACTTCGGACGCTGACGCACTGACCTGGCCCCGCCCGCCGCGGGAAGGATCCGCCGCGCGCGGGATCCGAGCAGGTGACCGACCCACAGCCCGAGGAGGCGCCCATGACACCGAACGTCTCGACGACCCGCCGCTGGACCGCGCTCGCGTGCGCGCTCGCACTCGCGGCCGGGACGCTCGCCGCGTGCGGCGACGACGACGAGGACAACGGCGGCGCGTCCGGCGGCGACACCACGGCCCAGACGACCCCGAGCGAGGACACGGGCGGCGCGGCGGAGAGCGCCGGCGGCGGCGTCACGAGACTCACCTCGATCGCCGAGGAGAGCGACGGCCTCAGATTCAACAGAAGCGCGCTGGCGGCCAGAGCCGGCAGAGTGACGGTCACGCTCGACAACCCGAGCGGGAACCAGCTCCCGCACGCATTCGAGATCGAGGGCAACGGCGTCGAGGAGGAGACGGCGACGATCGAGCCGGGCGCAAGAGCCTCGGTCACCGTCGACCTGAGACCCGGCAGATACACCTTCTACTGCCCGGTCGGCGACCACCGTGCGGCCGGCATGGAGGGGACGCTGACGGTCGGCTGAGCTTTCGCGCAGGTGCCGGGCGGTGGTTGTGGCCGGCTACCGCCCGCGCCGTCGCGCGACTCTGCGCGTCGCCCGCCATTCGGCCAGCGTGCGGTGGTGGCCTGCGATGTAGCACGTGCGCTCCATCGCGAAGCGGGTCGGCGTCGCCCTGTCCGACAGCAGGACGACCGGCAGCCACGGGCGGTTCGGCTCGACCGGCTCGTCCGGCAGCGGTCTGCCCTCGATGCGGTGCTCGACGCGTCCCCCGAGCAGGGTCAGGTTGACGGCGCCCGCCACGTCGAGCGCGGCGCTGGGTGCCAGCACACCGCGGTAGCCGGCGCGGCGCAGCTCGGAGCCGAGCGCCTGGCACGGCTCGTGGTCGCCGATTCCGAGGGCGGGGTTGAGCCCGCACGCCTCCCAGGCATCGAACGTCGACAGGTCAGCGATACCGTCGGCGGCTACGCGGACCTGCCAAAGGCTGCGCTCCTCGGCCATGCGGTCCGCCTCGGTGCGGAGGCCCTCGTAGCGGACCCGCTCCGCCCATGCCCCGTCGCTCGACAACGCGAGATATTGCGCGAGCGACTCGCCCTCGCGATGCCAACGGCCGGACTCCTGTCGCAGCGTCGTCCTGCCGGCACCGTGCCACAGCGGCGGGATCCCCTGAGCGACATGCCGATAGGCAGTCCAGCGTCCGGCGACCGCGGCCGGTCTAGACGTCCAGCTGGGCACGCCCACCTCGCGCGAGCGACACCAGCACCGGGGCCGCGTCGGCCACGTCCTCGTCGAGCAACTCCCGCGGCGTCCGCCCTCTGAGCTGCTCGCGCGAGCGGTCGAACCACAGCAGCACCCCGCGCGGCGTGGTCCCACGGCGCAGCTCGTACACGAGCTGCCCGATCAGGGAGATGCGCGCCGGGTTGCGCTTGATCTGCTCGACGCGACCTCTGCGCCAGTTGGAGACCGACTTCGTCGTCACGCCGAGCAGCCGCGCGACCTCGCGCGTCTCGATGTGTCTGAACTCCTCGATGACGAGCTTCGCCGCGAAGACGGGGTCGTCGATCGCCTCGTGGTCGATCTGGCGCAGCATCGCCTGGACGACGACCCGCATGACCTGCATCGGGAGCCGCACATGCCATCCCTCGTCGAGCGCGTCGGGGTCGTTCTCGATCGCGGCGCGCAGGTCCTCCAGCGTCAGCAGCAGCTCGACCGTCAGGTCGTGGTCGCGCCAGGCGGGGCTGCGCGCCACGTCCAGGATCTCGGAGCGCAGATGCTCGAACCAACGATCGCGCTCGCCGACGCGCCGCTTGCGAGAGACGGCGTCCATGCGCAGGTCGCGCTCGCCGGGCACCTGGTACGGCTTGATCGCCGCGTCCAGCTCGCGCTCGAGCCCCTCCACGTGCTCGCGGAGCAGGTCGTCGGTCGTGATCGTCGAGGGCTCAGGCAACACGGACATGGCGAGATGACCTCCAAGTCTGTGATCTTTCCTTTCGGCGGAAAGATCTGCGACGGAGTCTAGCGCGTCAGCCGTCGAGCTCGACGCGCATCGCGGCCGCGAGGCCGCCGCCCAGCACGTGCTCCGCAGCGCCGAAGCGGACCGTCAGCGGCCCGCCGAAGGGCTGGCGGTCCAGTACCTCCAGCGCGTCGCCGAGGCGTACGCCGCGCTCGTCGAGGTAGCGCAGCATCGCCGAGTCCGAGTCGGAGATGCGCACGAAGCGCCCGCGCGCGCCCGGCTCCAGCTCGGCCAGCGAGCGCGTGTCGCCCTCCTCCATCACGAGGTCGGCGCTCGGGATCGGGTCGCCGTGCGGGTCGTGCGTCGGGTTGCCGAGCTTCGCCGCGATGCGCGCCTCGAGGTCCTCCGAGATCACGTGCTCGAGCGCCTCCGCCTCCTCGTGGACCCTGTCCCACGGCACGCCGAGGTGCTCGGCGAGGTACAGCTCGAGCAGGCGGTGATGGCGCAGGATCTCCAGCGCGACGTGCTCGCCCTCCGGCGTCAGCACGACGCCGCGGTAGCGCTCGTGGACAGCGAGCCCGCGGTCGGCGAGCTTCTTCAGCATCGCCGAGACGGATGCGGGCGTGACGCCGAGCCGCTCGGCGAGGTCGTTCGTCGAGACGCCTTCCTCCCCGCCTGTGCGGCGCTGCAGCGCGTAGATCGCCTTCGCGTAGTCCTCGATCGCCTCGGATGGGCGGCTGGGGTGCGCGACGGCCATCAGATCGAGACCAGCAGGCCGGTGACGAACATCAGCGCCATGCCGGCGAGCAGGCCGCCGACGACGATCGGGTCGAGCGCGTTGCCGCGATGGTCGCGCAGCGACGGCGCGAGCTGCACGATCACCTGCGCGATCGCGCCGGCGCCGAAGCCGAACAGGAAGGCGGCGAGGCTGGCGTTGAAGGCGGCGGCGCCGATCCAGGCGCCGAGGATCGCGGGCGCGCCGGCGATCAGGCCGAGCAGCACGAGCCGCTTGACGGCCGGCTTCAGGTGCGCGATCGGCGCGACGACGGCGAGCCCCTCGGTCGTGTTGTGGATCGCGAAGCCCACGACCAGGAAGGCGCCGAGCGCGAGCGCGCCGGCGGCGTAGGCGGCACCGATCGCGACGCCCTCGCCGAGGTTGTGCAGGCCGATCCCGACCGCGACCAGCAGCGCGAGCGAGCCGCCGGAGGCACCGACGGCGGCCGCGCGTTCGCGGCGCTGGGACAGCCAGCTCGAGACACCGGCCAGCAGCAGGTACGCGACGACGGCGCCAATCGGCACGAGCGCGGCGCCGCCGAACGCCTGCGAGCCCTCCCCCGCCAGCTCGAAGCCCTCGATCGTCGCGTCGACCGCGAGGAACGCGAGCAGGCCGACGGTCAGCGCCATGATCGCGCGCAGCGCGTTCGGCGGCACGCGCCGGATCCACGGCAGCCACAGCATCCCGAGCGCGACGGGGATCACGCCGACGTAGACGCCGAGCAGCGCCATCAGCGCGAAGAACGAGCCGTCCTCGTCGGGCGTCTCGACTGCGACGGCGATCTCGTGCGCGATCGTGCCGCCGGTCGAGGTCATCAGCACGACCTCGTACGCCTCGCCCTCGATCCACGGCTGGCGCACTGTGACGGTCGCGCTCTGCAGGCGATCGATCGGGCTGTCCGGACCGGTGAACTGCACGAACGCGTCGTTCACCTGCGCCTGCGCGATCGTGACCGCGTCCGGGCCGTCGTTGCGGACGGTCAGCGCGATCGTGCCCGGCTTCAGCACCGCTCTCTCGACGACCAGCTCCTCCGCCGGCGGACCGCGACGGTCGCCGAGGCCGGGTCCGCCGAGCGCTGCGAAGGCGCCGATCGCGGCGACGATCAGCAGCAGCGGACCGAGGCCGAGCAGCCAGGTCGGCAGGCCGCCGGTGCGCTCCCCGGAGCGGCCGCGCAGCTCGCGCTCTGTCGCCTCGTGGGCCTCCATCTAGCCCTTCACCTCGAAGAAGCCCTGCCAGCCGAGCTCGGTGAACTCCGACTGGTGCGCGTGGAACATGAACAGGCCGGGGTGGGCGAATCTCCACTCGAGGATCCCGCGCTGGCCCTGGCACAGCATCACCGTGTCAGTGAACTCGCTCGGCTCGCGGCTCGTCCCGGTCGGGTAGTAGTGGAACAGGTTGCCGTGCAGGTGGAACGAGTTGATCAGGTCGTACTCGAGCACGTTGACCAGGTAGATCCGGACGAGCCGGTCGCGCGGGACCGCGATGGGCTGCTGCATGTACGCGAACGGGATCGAGTTGGCCGCGTAGAGCTCGTTCGCGCGGTCGAAGTTCGTGTCGAAGCCGTTCATCACCATCACCATCTCGTCGGCCTCCTCGCGGCCCTCTCTCGGGTCGACGATGAAGGCGCCGTAGAGGCCCTTGGCGATGTGCTCGGCGAGCGGGCGGACGTGGCAGTGGTAGAGATGCAGGCCGGCCGGGAGCGCGTCGAACTCGTAGACGGTGCGCTCACCGGGCGCGATCGCGCCGGCGCCGATGCCGGGGACGCCGTCCATCGCCGACGGGTGGACGCCGTGGAAGTGGATCGTGTGGTCGTGCGAGGAGCCGTTGACGAACGTGATGCGCAGCAGCTCGCCCTCGCGGCAGCGCAGCGTCGGGCCCGGCACGCGGCCGTTGTAGGTCCAGGCGGCGAAGGAGATCCCGGGCGCGACCTCGATCTCCTTGTCGGCCGCGAACAGCTCCCACTCGCGTACGACGCGTCCGTTGGGAAGGCGCCGCGTGCTGCCCCAGTCGAAGTCGCGCAGCAGCTCGTGCGGGTCGAAGCCGTTCTTGGCGTTGTCG
>DATHEP010000455.1:0-4381 GCA_035318525.1 Conexibacter sp. | reverse complement strand
GCACTGGAGCGCCGCGCTGCTGAGAGAGCAGCCGACCTCGCGGCGGGCGGCCGCGCGCGAGGCGGCGTCGGCGTGAGCCGCTGGCCCGAGAACCGCCGCGCGGCCGTGTCGGTGACGTTCGACAACCTCGGCGAGGCGGCGGAGATCGAGCTTGGCCTGCGCGGCGCGGACGAGCCGCGCGGCGGGCACTGGTCGGTGACGAACGCGCTGCCGATCGTGCTGGAGGAGCTGCACGAGGCCGGCCTCCCGGCGACCTTCTTCGTCGAGGGCGTGAACGCCGAGATCTATCCGGACGCACTGGCCGGGATCGCCGCCGCCGGACACGAGGTGGGCTTCCATGCGTGGTGCCACGAGGACTGGAGTCGGCTGACGGCGGCGGACGAGGCCGACAACCTCGACCGTGGGCTGGTGGCGCTGCGCGGGCTGGGACTCGACGTGTGCGGGTTCCGCCCGCCGGGTGGGTTGATCGGCTCCGAGACGCCTGCGCTGCTGGCCACGCGCGGCGTGCGCTACTGCTCGCCGGCGGGTCGCGCGCCGGGACTCGACGGCGGCGTCGCGGTGCTGCCGTTCGCCTGGCCGGCGGTGGACGTGTTCCACGTGCTGCCGCAGTTCGCGGCCTTGCGGGCGCACGTCGGCGGATCGGACGAGCCGGGCGACGCGGACGCGGTGCGTGCCGCGTTGCTGGACGCGATCGAGCAGGCGGTCGACGGCGGCGGGCACGCCGTGCTCGTGCTGCACACGTGGATGGTCGAGGGCGTGCGCGACGCGCTGCGCGACGTGCTGGCGCGCTGTGCAGCGGGCGCTGCGTCGGGCGAGCTGTGGGTCTCGCGCTGTGACGCGGTCGGCGAATGGGTCGCCGACCGTCAAGGCGACTTCGCCGCGCCCGTGGTGCTCGACCGCACGTCGTGGGTGGATCCGGGCTAGGAGGGTTTGGCGAAACCCGCGTGAGCGGCTGGCGGATGCCGGACCGAGCGGGGCAAGGACGCAGGGAGGCAGCAATAGCAGCGCTATTGCGCCGACCGAGGACGCAGCATCCGCGAAGCGTCCGGCGCCGCCAGACGCCGCGGGGGTTTCGCCAAACCCTCCTAGCGGCGGGCCGTGCCGGCGGCCGCGGCCGCCTCGGCCGCGGCGGGCCAGTCGATCGTCACGCGGTCGGGGCGCCCTGGGTCGACCGCAACCGGCAGCCGCGCGCCCACGCGCACGAGCGACTGCGCGTACGGCGGCACGTTCTCGTTCTTCAACACGACGGTGCGAGGGCCGCCGACGGCGGCGTCGGCGAGTCGCAGCTCGATGCGGCGGCTGTGTGTCGGCATGCCCATCACGACGACCTCCTCGACGGCCAGCACCTCCGCCTCGGTGCGCGTGCCGGTCCGCAGCCGCTTCGCGTTCACGTTGCCGTCGACCACGCCCGGCTCGAGCGGTGCCTTCAACGTCTTGCCGGCGAGCAGACCGGTGGGAGACTCGACGCCCGCCTCGGCCAGCGTCGCCGGCCAGTCGATCGCGACGCGCCCGTCGAGGTGACGGGCGAGCACGCGCGCGCCGAGCGGCGCGCGCCAGGCGTCCGGGATCAGCTGCTGGCGCACCGAGGCGCGCAGGGGGCCGCCGCTCGTGACGAGGTCGATCCCGTACGTCCACTCGTCCGCGGCATCGGACTTGACGACCACCTTGATCGCGTAGATCGTCGCCGGCACCAGCTCGCCCTCCTCCGCCAGCCGCCGCAGGGCCTTGTCGTTCCCGCCTGTGACGAACAGGTTCGAGAGCGCGTCCGAGACGAGGTCGCCGAGCAGGTTCATGAGCGCCGTCAGTCGCGGGGCGCGTAGCGGCGGTGGAGCATGAGCGAGTTGCCGTCCAGGTCCTCGAAGAACGCCATGTGGCAGACGCCGCTGTCGATCGTGTCGGCCTGGAACGCGACGCCCTTCGGCTCCAGCTCGGCGCGCGCCGCCTCGACGTCGTCCACACGGAACGCGATCGGGAGGCTGTTCGCGCGGAACTCGCGGCCGATCGCTGCCACGTCGATCAGCGCGACGGTCACGGTGCCGGTCTCGAACTCCGCGCCCATCGCCGGCGATCCGCGTCTCTGGTAGACCTGCGACGGCTTGAGCCCGAGCACGTCGCGGTACCACGCGCGCGCGGCGTCGAGGTCGGTCACGGGGACGTTGACGAAGTCGACGCCGGTGACGAGGGAGGTCGTTGGGGTCATGGCAAGCTCGGCTCCTCGGTCGCGTTCGTGGCGGGGGCGTCCGGCCGCTCGCCAGAGCCCGAAATCAGCTGCGTGATGGTGCCGTCCGGATCGAGGCGCCACAGGCGGCCTCCGCGGGCGTCAGCAACGTACAACGCACCGCGGCGGTCGAGCGCCAGGCCGTGCGGAGCGCCGAGGTCCTCGGCGATCGTCGTGAAGGCGCCGTCCGGATCGACGCGGACCACGCGCCCGTTCCCGGTGTCGGCGACGTACACGCAGCCGTCGACGCCGGCGGCGACACCGGTCGGGCCCGACAGACGGGCTTGCGTCGCCGGGCCCCCGTCGCCGGATCGGCCCCGCTCGCCGTTGCCCGCGAGGGTCGCCAGCGTCCCGTCGTCGAGCACGACGCGGACCACGTGCCCCCACCGCTCCGAGAAGACGACCCGACCGCGGGCATCCACCGTCACGCCGCGCGGCGAGCGCAGCCTCGCCTCGACCGCCGGCGTACCGTCAGCGGCCCCGCCGCGACCGCCCGCACCGGCGACCACCGACTGCGTTCGGTCCGCGTTGACGCGCCACACGCGATCGTCGCCGACCGTGCACACGAGTGCTCCGTCGCCGACCGCAGCCAGCGCGACCGGGCGGCTCAGCACTTGCTCCCCGTCCTGCGACGGTCGCGAGACGTCGGCGCTCATCAGACCCTCTCTGCCGCCGAACAGGTCCTCCTCTCCGCCGGGCTGGATGCGCCGGACGCACTGGTGGCGGGCGTCCGCGTAGAGCACCGCGCCGTCGTCCGCGACTGCGACGCCGTAGGCCGAGTACGCCCAGTAGTCGAACGTGCCCAATCTGCGCAGGACCGGCTCGACCTCGCCCGACGCCTGGATCTGCACGAGCTGAGAGCGGTCGCGGTCGGCGACGTAGACGCGGCCGTCGGGGGCGATGGCAACCCCGACGGGTGCGAGCAGCGGCTGCTCCCGGGGCTTACGTGCCTCGACCGCGGCGATCACGCCGGCGACGAGCGCAACGGCTGCTCCGAACGCCAGCAGCACCTGGTACGCCGTGACGTCGAACGACGCGAGCGAGAACGCCGCGACGAGCGCCCAGACCACCCCCGCCGCGCCCGCGAAAAGGAGGTAGCCGCGCAGGATCGACGTGAGGTCCCGCCGGACGCTCGACCGTTGCTCGGCTCTGGAGTCGCCCGCGCTCACCACGATCGCGGCAGAATGTCGCGCGTGGAGCAGGGGTCCGTCAAGTTGGCGCACGCCGAGGTCGCGCCTGCGGCGATCGACTGGCGAGACGTCCGTCGCCGTGCGCGACGGCGCTCCCTCCGACGCGCGGCAGTCCTGCTCGCCTGCTTCCCACCGGCCATCGTGATCACCGTGTACGAGTTGATCAACGAAGGAAACGACGTCGCGGCCTTCCTGGGATGGATGAGATACGTGGCGCTGGCGTTTGCGGTGTTCGCCGTGATCGTGCTCGCGAGCTTCGCGATCGCCGAGCTGTCGAGCATCGCGCGGGGCGATCCGCTGGTGCTCCGCGCGGACGTGCTCGGCGCGTCCGATTCCATGCCGGACAGCCAGAGACCGAGCGCCCTCGCGCTTCACCGCCTCTTCGGACTCGAGCTGCTCGTCGACGTCGGCGGCGCACTCCGCATCGGCGCCGACGGAGCCACCTCCCCCGACGACGAGAGCCTCGGCTGCATCACGATCACCGCGACCGCTCGCATGCACAAGCGCGCGAAGCCGGGTGACGAGGTCGTCCTCGTCTGCACGTCGAACCGGCGAGCCTTCGCGACGCTGGCGGAGCTCGCGGAGAGCCGTCCATCGGACGCATGAAGCTCCACATAGCACGGATCGATCGCGGCGAGACGTGGCTCTAGTCAACCGCAGCAATGATCGCTGCCATGCGCGGAATCACAATCCGCTCGGCACGCGCTTGACTCGCGTCGTCGGGCAGCAAGCCGGCGTAGACGCCGTCGAGGAAACGCCAGTGGGCTCGGTGGCGTGACAGCTCAGCGGCGAGGTATCTGCGCAGCTCGCGTGGAGCACCGAGAATCTCGCCGACGAGCTCTGCCCGCCCGTCGAGCAGGCTTACGACATCGGCGAAGTCGCGGCTTGCGATGTAGTCGCCACGACCACGGTCTGCGAAGGCCTCAAGCTTCGTCGCGACCAGGAACGGCGGCGACACAGCCGCGATCGTGGT
>DATHEP010000454.1:0-5562 GCA_035318525.1 Conexibacter sp. | reverse complement strand
AGGCGACGGCGGTCGCGCGAGTCGAGGCGGGCGTCAGCCCTTCGAGCACCGCGGTCGCGAGACGAGTGTCGCCACGAATCTCAAGACCCGTCGTGGCGCCGTCGGGGACGAGCGCGTCGATCCACGCGCGTTCCGACCCGGCGACCTGTGCCGTGGCCTCCGGCTCGGCACGCTCCTCGAGCGTGACGGCGCCCCTTCTGACGATGACCGTGTACTGCTTCGTCTCACCGTCCTTGGAGCGGTTGGCGACCGTCAGCTCGACCGTGCCGCGCAGCGATCGCGGCAGCGTGAGGAGCCCCGGCGCGAGCCGGAAGATGGCGCCGACGTCGATCGCCTCGTTGCGACGAGGCTCGGTCCACGACCACTCGTAGCCCCAGCGCGCGAGCGCGCCGAGCACGGGGATCAGGTCGCGGGCGCGATCGGTCAGCTCGTAGTCGACACGCGGCGGTACCTCGCGGTATCGCTGACGCGTCAGCAGCCCGTCGGCGACCATGCGGTTCAGACGGGAGCGAAGCTGCTCCGTCGAGATGCCAGGCAGCGTGCGCTGGAGCTCGACGAACCGGCGCGGACCGCTGACGAGGTCCCGCACGATGAGCAGCGTCCATTTGTCGCCTACGAGGTCCAGTGCCCGCGCGTCAGGCGACCACTGGTCGTATGGATGGCGTTTGGGCGGGGGAGCGGGTGGGATGGCAACCTCCGGTGGACGAGAGCGTGGAACCTACCTACCGTGATACAGATTAACCGACTGACGGGTAGCCGCGGAGATTCCTTTTCCGAAAGGGCGTACGGCGGCCCGTCACAGGTCCGAGGAGGAGCAGATGGCTGAGGTGATCCAGCTCACGCGTCGTCGTCCCGATCGGGCTCTGGCCGATCAGCGCGCCGCGCCGGGAGCACCGGGTGTCGGACCGACGACGCTCTACTTCGATCTGGCGTCGCCGTACACGTATTTGGTGGCCGAGCGGATCGAGCGCCGCCTCGGCGAGGCCCTCTGGCGGCCCGCCAGCCTCCCGCCGGCGCTCGGCGCGCACGGCGAGGACGTCGTGGCGGTCGCGCAGCGGCGCGCCCACGACTTGCGGATGCCGCTCGTGTGGCCGGATCGCTTCCCGTCGCGCGTGCCGAGCGCGATGCGCGTCGCGACCTACGCATCGGAGCAGGGCCTCGGGCCGGCGTTCGCGATCGCGGCGGGGCGGCTCGCCTTCTGCGGCGGCTTCGACCTCGAGGATCCGGACATCCTGGCGGAGGCGGCCGCCGCGGCCGGAATCGACGTCGACGGCGCGCTCGTCGCGTCGCGCGACCCCCGACGGGACCACCAGATCGGGATCGCCGGGCGCGCGGTCGGGCACGGGGGCGGAACGACGCTGCCGGCGCTCGAGCACGAGCGGCGGCTGTACTGCGGCGAGTCGCACATCAGCGCCTGGCTGGCGGCGCAGCTGAGCGGCGTCGCAGCACGGCCCAGCGCCTCTTGACGACGCGCACGGGACGGCGTCGCGCGCTTCGCACGCGCGACGCTTCCTGAGCGTTTCCTCATCGCCTGGATTCGGAATCGGTCGGCCTCGCTGTCAGAATCCCGCTGGGATGGACCGAGCACTGCGATACGCGTATCGTCGGCTCGGCCGGCGATATCCGCTGACGGTTGTCGTCCTCCAGTTCCAGCTGGCGCACCTGGTGGTGCTCGGCGGGCTCCTGTTGCTGCGGCTCTACCAGCCGATGAGCGACGAGAGCTTCGTCGTCCTGCTCGTCGTCGCGGAGTTGCTGGTGCTGTTGGACAACGCGAGCGCGACGCTGCTCGCACGGAAGCTGCTGGCGCCGGTCGACGCGTGGCTGTCGGGCGCCCGCGACCGCGCCGCGACGACGGCCGCCTGGCGCGCGCTCGCGTTCATGCCGAGCACCTACGCACGCCGCGCCCGCACCGCGCCGGCGTTGCTGTTGAGCGTGCCGTTCTGCGCGTTCGCGACGTACGAGCTGGACCTGCCGGCGTACGCGGCGTTCGCGCTCGTCGTCGTGATGCTGCTGATCCTCGGCTACGGCGCGCTGTTCCGCTTCTTCGCGATGGAGTCGCTGCTGCGCCCCGTGCTCGCCGACGTGGCGCTGCACATGCCGGACGACTTCGAGCCCGGCCGCGGCGGCGTGCCGCTGCGCCGTCGCCTGCTCGTGGGCCTGCCGGCGATCAACGTGCTGACCGGCGCGATCGTCGCCGGGATCGAGCTGAACCGCAACGACGCACAGCTCGGCGACCTCGGGCCGGCGGTCGTCGCCGCGGTGCTGATCGCCTTCACGGTCTCGCTCGAGCTGACGATCCTGCTGTCGCGCTCGATCTTCGGGCCGCTCGACGCGCTGCGCGAAGCGACCGAGCGCGTGCGCCGCGGCGACCTGAGCGCGCGAGTGCCGGTCGTCTCGGCCGACGAGACCGGCCGCCTCGCGCGCTCCTTCAACGACATGGTCGCGGGGCTCGAGGAGCGCGAGCGCCTGCACGAGGCGTTCGGCGCCTACGTCGGGCCGAGCGTCGCGGAGATGGTGCTGCGCGACGGCCCGCACCTCGACGGCGAGGAATCGGAGGTGTCCGTCCTGTGCCTCGACATCCGTGACTTCACGCGCTTCGCCGAGCGTGCGAGCGCGCGGGAGGTTGTCGACCGGCTGAACGAGTTCTATGCGGTCGTCGTGCCGCTGCTCGTGCGCCACGGCGGCTATCCGGACAAGTACGTCGGTGACGGGCTGCTCGGCGTCTTCGGCGCGCCCGAGCCGCTGCCCGACCACGCCGACCGCGCCGTCGCGGCGGCGATCGACGTCGCCTCCGCCGTGCAGGAGCGCTACGCCGACGAGCTGCGCGTCGGCATCGGCGTCAACTCGGGGCTTGTGATCGCCGGCACGATCGGCGGCGGCGGCCACGTCGAGTTCACGGTCATCGGCGACACGGTCAACACGGCGGCGCGCGTCGAGCAGGTGACGCGCCAGACGGGCGACGCCGTGCTCGTGACGGAGGCGACGCGCGAGCTGCTGCGCACGCCGCACGGCGGCTTCGACGAACGGCCGGCGGCGCCCTTGAAGGGCAAGCGCGAGCGTGTGCAGTTGTGGGCGCCGCGCACGCTGACGCCGATCACCGCCCCCGAGGTCGAGCCGAGCGTCGAGACGGCGACCGGCTCTCGCGACCCCTCCCGGTAGGCGGGCCAGGTCCCATGACGCAGATGAGGCCCGGCGTCCAGCCGGGCCTCATCCTTTGTCGCAGCTCCAAGAAGGCGAACATGGTCGGGGGTCCCTGCTCGCGGGAGCTGTGCGTCGCCGGCCGGATGCTTCGGGAGGCGCCGACGGTTGCCCATCGACTGCATCCGACCTATGTCGGGAAACGAGGAGGTTCGTGCCATGACTCCTCGCCCCTGGCCGCATGATGGGCGACCCTAGGGATGGTTGCAAGGCTTCCCGTCCGTCGTCATACGGGCCTCATACGCCACGTGCGCCGGAGCGTCCAGCGGGCCCCAACCGGGTCGGCCCGGTTGGCCAGCCGGCTAGCATCGGCGCATGTCCACAGACACTCAGGAGCAGACGCGACTGCACGGCGGCCGGCTGATCGCGCGACGCCTCAAGGCCCATGGCGTGAGCAAGCTGTTCACGCTTTCGGGCGGCCACATCTTCCCCATCTACGACGGCTGCCGCGAGGAGGGCGTCGACATCGTCGACGTGCGCCACGAGCAGACCGCCGCGTTCGCCGCCGAGGGGTGGGCGAAGGTCACGCGCACGCCCGGCGTCGCGGCCGTCACCGCCGGCCCGGGCGTCACGAACGCGCTCAGCGCGATCGGCTCGGCGCAGTCGAACAACTCGCCGATGGTCGTGCTCGGCGGGCGCGCGCCGGCGCTGCGCTGGGGCCGCGGGTCGCTGCAGGAGATCGACCACGTGCCGTTCGTGCGGCCGCTGACGAAGCTTGCGGCGACGCCGGACTCGACGGCCGAGATTCCCGGCATGGTCGACGAGGCGCTGCGCGTCGCGATGGCGCCGCACTCGGGGCCGACGTTCCTCGACTTCCCGATGGACCACGTCTTCAGCGAGGCGGAGGAGCCGGAGTCGGGCGCCGAGCTGGCGCAGCCGCACCTCGGCCCGGCCGCCGACGGCGACGCGATCGAGCGCGCCGGGCGGCTGCTGGCGGAGGCCGAGCGCCCGGTCGTGATGGCGGGCACGAACCTCTACTGGGGCCATGGTGAGGTCGCGCTGCAGGCGCTCTGCGAGCAGCTCGGCGTGCCGGTCTTCCTCAACGGCCTCGCGCGCGGCTGCGTGCCGGCCGACCACGAGCTGTTCTTCTCCCGCGCGCGCGGGGCGGCTTTGACAAACGCGGACGTCGCGCTCGTGATCGGCGTGCCGATGGACTTCCGGCTCGGCTTCGGCGAGTCGTTCGGGGCGGAGACGGAGCTCGTCGTGATCGACGTGGCCGAGCCCGTGCGCGAGCACCCGCGTGCGGTCGCGGCGGAGCTGTACGGTGCGCTGCCGGCGACGCTCTCCGCGCTGGGCGAGGCGGCCCGGGCCGCCGGGGCGAGGACGCCGCGCACGCACGCGTGGGTCGAGCAGCTGCGCGGGGTCGAGTCGGAGAAGCACGCCGCCGAGGCGGCAGAGCTCAACGACGAGCGCGCGCCACTGCACCCGATGCGCGTGTATCGCGGCCTTGCCGAGGTGATCGACAGGGGCGCGATCGTCGTCTGCGACGGCGGCGACTTCGTCTCCTACGCCGGCCGCGTCGTCGACTCCTACGAGCCGGGCTGCTGGCTTGACCCGGGACCGTTCGGCTGCCTGGGGTCCGGGCCCGGCTACGCGCTCGCGGCGAAGCTCGCGAGACCGGAGCGGCAGGTCGTGCTGCTGCTCGGCGACGGCGCGTTCGGCTTCTCGGG
This sequence comes from Conexibacter sp., assembly GCA_035318525.1. Taxonomy (GTDB): domain Bacteria; phylum Actinomycetota; class Thermoleophilia; order Solirubrobacterales; family Solirubrobacteraceae; genus Conexibacter. The sequence goes on along the minus strand of DATHEP010000454.1, from coordinate 694 downwards.
GATGGAGTTCGACACGCTCGCGCGCCACGGCGTGCACGTCGTCGGCGTGATGGGCAACAACGGCATCTGGGCGTTGGAGAAGCACCCGATGGAGTTCCTCTACGGCTACTCCGTCGCGGCCGAGCTGCGGCCGGCGACGCGCTACGACGAGGTCGTGAGAGCGCTCGGCGGCAAGGGCGAGCTGGTCGAGCGGCCGGACGATCTGCGCGGCGCGCTCGAGCGCGCGTTCGCGGCGGACGTGCCGGCGCTCGTGAACGTGCTGACGGACCCGACCGTCGTCTACCCGCGGAAGAGCAACCTCGCCTAAGAGGGTTCGCGGGGTTTTGCCCTCCGGCAAGCGGAACCGCTCGCCTGCGGGCGACGTCTCCACAAAGAGGAAGCCGCCCACGTCATGTGGACGGCTTCCTCGAAGTGGCCCCATCAGGACGGGCAGGGGTACGTGCCGTGAAAGGGCCTTATTGGTGGCTCGGACGGCGGGAGGCGCCGTTGTTGCGGCTTCGCCCGAGCCTATGTGCCGAGCAACGGGGCGCTTGCACGCACCACTGCCCGACCCCGCCATATTCCTAGGGTGTCATGGGCCGGACAATCGGACATCCGTCCACTTCACTAATCAGTGTGATCCGTCAGAACGGGTCATGCGAATAAGGGCCGGCGGGTCCGGACCTCAGTGAACGAGGGGCGTGCGCGCGCCAAG
>DATHEP010000453.1:0-2393 GCA_035318525.1 Conexibacter sp. | reverse complement strand
TCGTCCTCCTGCACTCGACGGCGGGCGTGCGCCAGCTGCACTGCTACGCGCGACGGGGCGAGGCGTTCGCGGCCGCCGGCGTGGCGGCGCTGCAGTTCGACGCGCGCGGCTTCGGCGCGAGCGAGGGCGAGCCGCGCCAATTGCTCGACGTGCGCCGCCAGGCGGACGACCTCGCGACCGCGCTCGCGTTCGTACGGGCGCGTGTTGACCTCGACGCGCAGCGGCTCGCGCTGTGGGCCGGCTCGGCGAGCTGCGGCCTCGTGATGGACGCCGCCCGCGCGCGACGAGGGGATCCGCGCCGTCGTCTGCCTGACGCCGTTCGTCCCCGGCCGCGCCACCTACCGCTCGGCCGGCACGCCGCTGCGACAGCGCCCCGCCGCGCAGCTCGCCGAGCGCGCTCCCGCGGCCGAGCTGAGAGCCTTCCCGTGCGGTCACTTCGAGCTCTACGACGGTGCGTCGATCGAGGCGGAGCGCGACTTCCTGGTGCGGGTCCTGCGGCCGGCCGCGCCGGCTTGACCGCCGCCGCGACGCGGTCCTAGCCTCCCCCGCAGGCGCAGTCCCGCGTCCGACCTCTGTCCCGGTGCTCACGCCGCCGGCCATGGCTGGCCGTGCTGAAGGAGCAGCTGGAGGCGGCGTAGCTCAAGGCTCGCCCCGTCGGGCCGACGACCTCGGGGGAACGATGACCCTCGTCGACGCACTGCAGCGGGTGAGCGAGATCCGGGCGCAGATCGCGCCGCTCCAGGGCGGCGCGGCGCCCGCGTTGGCCGCTGCGACCAGCGCGCCCGTCGCGGCGAGCGCGGCCGTCGCGCCGACGAGCTTCGCCGCCGCGCTCGCGCAGGCGCAAGCGCCGATGGCCGCTCCGGGAGCGCAGCCCGTCGCGCTACCGCCGCGCGCCGCGGAGCTGATGACGCCCGGCCAGCAGACCTTCGCGACGCAGCTCGCCGCAGAGACCGGCCTTCATCCGCAGGTGATCGCCTCGTGGCTGCTCGCCGAGCAGTCGAGCGGCGCCGCGGTCTCGCGCGAGCAGGAGGGCAACCACAACTGGCTCAACATCGGCTGGACGGACTCCGGCCGCTACGGCACCGCGGGCGCCGTCTGGAGCGACCCGCTGGCCGCCGCGCACGCGACCGCCGGCTGGCTCAAGGGCGAGGACACGGTCGCCGGCTACGGCCGCGCGAGCGCCGGCGTCCAGTCGATCCTCGCGAGCGCCGGCCAGCCGCCCGAGTCGCAGATCGCCGCCCTTCAGCGCTCCGGCTGGGCGTCGAGCGGCTACCCGGACCTGCCGCGGGTGTACGGGATGCTTAGTGGGTAACGGCCTGCTTGACTTACCAAGTTCAGGTGCGCTCGTGTCAAACTGGACGTCGGCTTCTGCGAGTACCAGGGCAAGATCGGCGCACTACGGTCCCGGGCGAGCCGGCGCTCACGGGCTGAGCCCGCCGGCGCCGATCGACAAACGCGCTTGAGCGCGCAGCACACGGGTACCCCCTCTTGTGGAGCCACGGAGGAGGTACCCATGTATGCGCACACCCGCACGCGCTGGCTGCTGGCGGTCGGTGCGACGGCTGCCGTGCTCGGCGTGGCCGGGTGCGGTGACGACGACGAAGGCAACGGCGGAGGGAACGGCGGCGACGGCGGCGGGACCGCGAGCGTCGAGCTGACGATCGGCGACCTCGTCCCGCTGACCGGCGACCTGTCTCCCTTCGGCCCGCCGGGCCGCAAGGCCGCCGACCTCGCCGTTGACCAGCTCAGAAGCGCCGCGAGAGAAGCCGGGGTCGACTCGACGCTGACGATCGAGCACGCCGACACCGAGACGAGCCCGCAAGCGGCCGTGCAGGCGGCGCGCCAGCTGATCTCGCGCGGCGTCACCTGCATCGCCGGCCCGTGGGCGTCGGCCGAGACGCTCGCGGTCGGGCAGTCGGTCGCGGAGCGCCAGCGCACCCCGATCGTGTCGCCGTCGTCCACCGACGCGGCGATCACCGATCTCGACGACGGCGGCTACGTGAGCCGCACGGCGCCGTCCGACATCCTGCAGGCGCGCGCGCTCGCCGACGTCGTCGAACAGGAGCTCGGGGGGACCGACGCGGTCGTCTCGCTCGCGGCTCGCAACGACGCCTACGGCCAGGGCTTCATCGAGCAGTTCCAGAGAAACTGGGAGGAGCGTGGCGGCAGCGTGACCGGCCCCGTCCTCTACGACCCCGAGCAGCCGAGCTACAACTCGGAGGCCGGCGAGATCACGTCCGGCAACCCGGACGCGTATGTGCTCATCGACTTCTTCGAGACGTACGCGAAGATGGGCGCGGCGCTCGTGCGCACCGGCAGATTCGACGCCGGCAGACTGTTCACCGCCGACGGCCTCGCGTCCGACACGATCCCCGAGGGGATCCCCGCCGAGG
>DATHEP010000452.1:0-4895 GCA_035318525.1 Conexibacter sp. | reverse complement strand
GACCCGGGGAACACCGCCAGCGTGCCGTTGTAGATCACGCCGGCGCCTCTGCCCAGGTAGTTCGTCGTGTCGGCGACGAAGCCCGTGCACGACTTCGCCGCCGGCGTGCCGCTGATCGTCCCGCGCGTGACGACCAGCGTGAGGTCGTCGGCCAAGCCGCTCCCGCCGACGACGGCGTAGAGCCGCACGGTCGCCGGCACCGTCCCGCCGTACGTGACCTTCGTGCAGCTCGTGACGCTGCTGCCGCTTCTGGCCCCCGACAGCGTCAGCAGCGGCGAGCCGCCGGCGTTGTCGGCGAGCGCGACGCTGCCGGCTCTCACCGAGTTGCCCGGCGAGGAGGCCGTGCGGTCGAAGGCGGACCAGGTGCCAGCCGACCACACGGCGGCGCTCAGTACGAGCGCCGCCGCGATCGCGATCAGCTTGACGGCGAGGGGGAGGGTGCCGTCCGACATGCGGGCGCTCCGCCCGGATGCGACGTCGCTACGACGCCTCCGTGAACGTGTAGTCGACCGAGGTCGAGGCGCCCTGGTAGGCGTTGTCGCCGCCCTGCGTCTCGCTGTCCGGGAACGTCACGACGAACTGGTAGCGCTTCTTCTGCTCGGCCGCGAACGTGCCGAGCGAGATCGCGCCCATGCCTGCGACCGTGCCGCTGTAGACGGTGGAGGGGGCGGGGCAGTTCGTTCTGCAGTTCGGGTCGCCCTGGTCGGTGATGACGAGGGTGAGCTTCGCCGACAGTCCTGGGCTGGCGGGCGTGTCGGTCGGCGTGCTCTTCGTCAGCGTGAAGGCGCCGGACACCGTGCCGGTGTTGGCGATGTCGACCGTGCCGGTGGAGCTGCCGCCAGGTTTCAGGTTTGAGGCGGTGAGGATCGCCTGGTTGGCCTTCGAGTTGCTCTGCGACAGCGTGCCAGAGCTGAAGGTGTTCGACGGGTTGGCGGTCGCGGAGCTGAAGTTCGCGCCCGATCCTACGGCGATGCCGGCGGCGACCAGCACCACGACCAGCGCGGCGAGGATCTTGCGCGGCGAGGAACGCCAAAGTGCCTTGAATCGAGACATGCGGGGAAGCTTTCGGAAGAGCGTCATCGTAGGAGTCGTCATCGCAGCGCGAAACTTGAGGATGCGGGCGCTGCACTGACCCCATCGGCTCGACATCCGTCCAGAGGGCTGGATTCGTTCGCTGTACGGCCGAAGAGGTTGGAGTCGTGTTCTCGCGCGTTTCCCTCCGGCCGGGCTTCCTCCTCAGCTTCGCGGTGCTGCTGGCGGTCGGGGTCGGTGGCCTCGCGTACGCGGTCTCCGCGATCAACAGCAACGACATCCGCGACGCGCAGATCGCGGCCGCGCGAGAGCGCGGCGAGCTGCTCGCGCAGGCCGCCTACGCGCCCGCCCTGCGCAACCGGCTGGCGGGCTTCGACGCCGCCGACCTGCGCCCGCTCGACCGCGCGGCGCTCGCCGCCAAGGAGTCCGGCGACCTGACGTCGCTGGCCGTGTGGGATCGGCGCGGACGCGTCGTCTACGCGACCGACCACGGTCAGATCGACCGCACCTACCGCAAGCCGGCGGCGGTCGAGGAGGCGCTGAAGGGCGACACCGTCGTGACGACGCCGAGCAGCCCGACGAGCCCACTAGACAGAACAGAGGGCGAGCAGATCCAGATCGTCGCTCCGCTCTACGGCAGAGACCGCAGAACGCCGCACGCGGCGATGGAGATGCACGTCCCGTACGCGCCGGTGCAGGCCGAGATCTCGCGCCGCACGAACCGCATCAACCTGATCCTGGTGTGCGGAGCGCTGCTGTTCCTCGCCGGCATGTGGCCGCGTCTGCTCAGCGCCTCGCGCGCACTGCGCGAACGCGAGGACCCGAGACGCCGCAAGGTGCTCAGCGAGCTGAAGGAGGCGATCGAGCAACAGCAGCTCGAGCTGCACTACCAGCCGAAGATCGACCTGCGCAGCGGCGAGATCGCCGCGGTCGAGTCGCTCGTGCGCTGGAACCACCCCAGGGACGGGCTGCTCGGCCCCGACAGGTTCCTGCCCCACGCCGCCGGCAGCGAGCTGATCGGGCCGCTGACGGTGCACCTGATCGAGCTGGCGCTGCGTGACTGCGCCGGCTGGCGGGGGCACGGGGTGGAGGCGGGCGTGGACGTCAACCTCGACGTCGGCAACGTGCTCGACCCGCAACTGCCGAAGGAGGTCGAGCGGCTGCTCGCGAAGTGGGAGCTGCCGGCGCGCGCGCTCGGCTTCGAGCTGACGGAGGCGGCGATCCAGGCCGATCCGGACAAGGCGGCGGGCGTCCTGCGCGACCTCGCCGCGCAGGGCGTGCGGCTCGCGATCGACGACTTCGGCACCGGCTTCTCGTCGCTCGCGGTGCTGCGCGAGATGCCGCTCGACGAGATCAAGATCGACCGCTCGTTCGTCGCCGGCCTCACGCGCAACGCGGCCGACGAGTCGATCGTGCGCTCAACGATCGGGCTCGCGCACGACCTCGACCTCGGCACCGTCGCGGAGGGGGTCGAGGACGAGGCGACGCTGCGCCGCCTGGCCGAGCTGGGCTGCGACCAGGCGCAGGGCTGGTACTTCAGCCGCCCGCTGCCGCTCGACGCGCTGCTGGCCTGGTTCGCGCAGCCGGCGATCGGCGTCGAGCCGCCGCCTGAGCCGGCCAGGGCGTGAGGCGGCACTCGGTGCGCGCCGAGCTGTCGCAGAGCCTGGTGCGCCGCCTGCTGCTGAGCTTGGCGGCGCTGCTGCTCGCGGCCGCGATCGCAGCCGGCAGCGGAGCGAACTTCACCGCCGTCTCGGCCAACAGAGGGAACGTGATCAGAGCCGGCATCATCTCCTTCACGACGACGGCCACCGACTCGGCGGTGCTCGCCGTCACGGCGCTCGCGCCGGGCGACGCCGACACCGCGACCGTTGACCTGGTCAACGAGGGCGACCTCACCGCCGCCTTCACGCTGGTCGCATCCGGCCTCGTCGACGCGCCCGCGAGCCCGCCGCTGTCGGCCAAGCTCAACCTCGTCGTGGAGGATCGCGGCGACCCGTCGTGCAACGTGTCGTGTCCAGCGGCGAGCACGCTCTACAGCGGCAAGCTGGCAGCGCTCGGCACGGTCAGACTGGGTTCCTGGGCGCCCGGCGCCAGACGCCGCATCGCCTTCACGGTGAGCATGCCCGACGACGGTAGCGGCGCCGAGAACGCCTACCAGGGCGCGCGCAGCACGCTCGACTTCGGCTGGACGGCGGCGGGCTAGATGATCTGGCGCCTGGCAGCGAACATGGCGATGGTCGCGCTGTTCGGCATCGCGGCGGTGATGATCGTGCCGGCCGCGTTCGGCTTCCACCGCTACGTGATCCTCACCGGCTCCATGACCGGCACCCACGACGCCGGCTCGATCGTCTTCGACAAGGCGGTGCCGACGTCGTCGCTGAAGGTCCACGACGTGATCACGTACGAGCCGCCGCCGGGGGCCTCGCCCAACTTCAGCCTCGTCACGCACCGCATCCACCGCATCGAGCGCGCGCCCGACGGAGGCCGCGTGTTCCAGACGAAGGGCGACTTCAACGCGACGCCGGACCCCTGGAGATTCGTGCTGCCGAAGCCGACGCAGGACAAGGTCATCTTCTCGATCCCGTACGTGGGCTTCGCGTTCGAGTTCCTGAGCGAGCCGAGATACCGCAAGCTCGTGATCGGCCTGCCGGCGATCCTGGTCGCGATGTGGGCGCTCGCCGGGCTCTGGAAGGAGGGCGGCGAGGCGCAGCGGCGGCGTGAGCGCGGCGTCGAGCCGTGGTCCGACGACGTCGCCCGCAGGCTGCCGCAGTTGGCGCCGGTCGACGGGGCCTCGGCCGATGCCACGGCCGCCGTGCCGCGCCTGGCGGTCGTCTGGCCGCAGCCGGCGCACAGCCGTCGCCGCGCGGCAGGGGCGTCGTCCCGCGGCGGCCGGTCCGCCCCGGCTGTGCCCGCGCTGGGCGGACGGTCCGACTCGGCCGTGCCCGGCCCGGCCGCACCCGCGCTCCATGCCGCGGCAGCGCGTGCAGGCGGCGCCGGCCGCCCACGGCGCGAGCACGTGGCACTCCCGCCGGCCTGCTTCGCACGCACGCGCGGACGGCGAGCGGCCGATGCGCGGACGCTGCCGGCCGACTGGCGGTTGGTGGTGCGCCGGCGCATGCACGGGCCGGACACGCCGGCCTGACGGCGTCGCGCCCTAGGATCCGCGCGGTGCCCGAGCGCGACATCCCCATCCGCGACGACGTCATCCGCCTCGGCCAGCTGCTCAAGCTGGCCGGCGTCGCCGACTCCGGCGCGGAGGCGCGGGAGCTGCTGGAGGCCGGCGGAGTGAGGGTGAACGACGAGCCGGAGGCGCGGCGCGGGCGACAGCTCGTGCGCGGGGACGTCGTGGACGCGGCGGGCGAGCGCCTGCGCGTGAGCTGACGCGCGCCGCCGCGCGGCTACCCGCGCCGGCGCGCGGCCTTGAGCTGCGCCTTCGAGACGACGTCGACGATCACGTACCTGCCGTCGGAGCGGCGCTCGGCGAGGCCCTGGTTCTCCAGCCGCTTGAGCGCCGCCGGGCAGCGCTTGCAGCGCGGGCCGGATTTGCAGCACTTCTTCTTGGGCTTGATCTTTGTGCCAGGCTGGAGCTTCGCCATCGTCGGACCTAGGGGACGGGGACGGGGGACGGGGACGCCGGCGCGCCCGCGGAGGCGGGGGCGGACGGGCGCGGGCGATCCGACGGGCTACGCCGCCGCGCGCTCCACGCGCGCCCGACGCGCATCGTCACCTGCCAGTACGCGATCCCGACCGCGAACGAGGCGGCGACCGCGACGAGCGGCAGCTCGGCCAGCGGCCGGTAGACCTGCCAGTGCGTCAGGTACACGTACAGCGAGGCGGCGGCGAGCACGGCGGCAGCACGGCAC
>DATHEP010000451.1:0-14105 GCA_035318525.1 Conexibacter sp. | reverse complement strand
AGCAGGAAGAATGTGGCGCGATGGCGGGCGACACCGGAACGGAGAGCGTTGACGCCCTGCGCGTGAACCTCGAGGTCGGGCAGAGACTCGGCGAGGCGCCGTACCACTACCTCGTACGGTCAAAGCAACTGACCGCCCAGTCCGGGCTGGCCGATCCGCTCGGCGCGGGGGGCTCCAGCGTCGTCTACCGCGCGCTGTTCAAGGACAAGATGGCGCGCGCCATCAAACTGCTCGCTCCGCGAGAGGACCTGCGCCGGGGAATCGAGTACCGATCGTTCGTCGACAACTTCAATAACGAGAAGGACCTGCTCAGCGACATCACGCACACACGCGTCTCGAAGATCCACGACTACGGCGAGTTCGAGATCGACGGCGAGACGTACCTCTTCTACGCGATGGACCTGATCGACGGCGCGGAGCTCAAGACCGCCGCGCGCGACGACATGCGCGCCCAGGATCTGCTCGTCGTGCTCGACCAGATCCTCGACGGCCTCGACTACCTGCACACGCGTTCGCCGCCGGTCATGCATTGCGACGTCAAGGACGGCAACATCCTCGTGCGGCGAACCCGCGACGGCTGGGAGGGGACGCTCGTCGACCTGGGGGTCGCCAAGCCGATCAAGGACGGCGAGTCCCCGTCGTTGCCGCCGCGCGATCCGGAGATCCTCGCAGCGCTGGGCGATCAGACGACGTTCAACACGAGCCGCAAGCTGATGCGCAGAGAGTGGAGAGACTGGCTCATGCGGCCGATCCCGTATCCACAGCTCCAGGCGATGTTCCCGTCGCACGACCTCTACAGCGTCGGCGTGCTGCTCGACGAGATGCTCGCCGACGAGCACCCGATGCGGCGACGCATCGAGCTCGAGCTCGGCCCCGACATCCTCGCGGGGATCGTCGCCGTGCGCGACCGCCTGAAGCGCCCGGTCGGCCACGAGCACTACAGAAGCGTCGCGCAGCTCCGCGACGACTGGCGCAAGCTGATGCCCGGCTACCTCGCCCCGCTTGACGTACCGGAGCTCGCGGTCGGCGGCAGCGGGATGACCTCCGTGGCGCTGCCGGGCGGGCGCGTCACGCTGACGCCGCGCGTGAAGGACACGATCACCCACCCGCTCGTCCAGCGCCTGCGCAACATCCCACAGCTCGAGTTCGTCTCGCTCATCCACCCGGGCGCGACCCATACCCGCCTGCTGCACGCGCTCGCGACATTCGACATGGCGAAGCAGATGGTCGTGAGCTTGCTCGGCGACCCGATGTTCCGGCTGATGGCCGACGGCACGGAGGTCGAGGCGGCGCTGCTGTGGGCGCTGCTGCACGACATCGGCCACTACCCGCTGTCGCACATGTTCGAGGACCTGGTCGTCGAGGAGGAGCGGCTCGGCGGCCACTCGCGCGTGCCGACCGACGACGACCTGTTCTTCGCGTTCGTCGACCCCGACAGCGTGGAGCCGCGGTTCGCGCCGTTCGCCGAGGCGATCCAGAGCAGGTTCGAGACGACGTCGACGTCGGTTCGCGAGAATCTCCGCGAGCACCTGCGGAGAGCGGGCTTCGCGGATGCGACGATCCAGGCGCTGCACGGGATCCACGCGCGCGACACCCCGAGCCGCGCCGTGCTGTGCGCCCTGCTGTCCTCCCCGATCGACGTCGACAAGCTCGCCTACCTCGCCGACGACAGCCGCGCGACCGGCGTGGGCTACGGCCTCGGCCGCGACCTGGACGCGCTCCTGTCCTCGCTGCGCGCGCCCTCCGAGCGCGACTTCAGACCTGGCGACGCTCTGCTTGGCATCACCGACAAGGGGCTCCCCGCCGCCGAGCAGGTCGTGCTGGCGCGCTACTGGATGCTGCGGCGCGTCTACTGGCACCGCACGAACCGCTCGATCACCGCGATGGTGAAGTTCGTCGCCTGGGAGCTGCTCGAACAGAACCTGCTCGCGATGCCCGACTACGTCGGCCGGCACCTCTTCGAGACGGCGGAGACGGCGCTGCAGCACATGCACGACCGCTTCGACGCGCTGGCAGAGGAGCACGACGACGAGCTGCGCAACCCGCTCCCCGGCCTGCTCGGGGGCTCGCGCGACCTCTACAAGGAGATCGTCGAGATCGCCTCGGGACCAGAGGGCGATGACGAGTTCCACCGCCGCCTGTTCGAGAAGCGGCCCGCCGAGATCCGTGAGCTGATCGCGGATTGCGAGGCGTGCCTGCGCGACGCGGGCGTCACCGACGTGCGCCGCGGCGACGTGATCCTCGACGTCCCCCTGAAGCGGCGCGACGCGCTGGGCGCACCGATCAAGGTCTACGCAGACTACGGCTCATCGGAGGGCACGAACCTCGAGCTCGCGTCTCCGCTGCTCTCCCAGTTGAGAGGGGAGTTCGTGCAGCACGTCAAGAAGTCGCGCCTGTTCGTCCATCCGCGCATCGCGGACGACATCGCCGAATGGGACGCGGTCGCACTGCGGCTGCGCAACGCCATGCGCGCTCGCTGCGGCCTCCCCGCGCTCACGCGGCGTGCTGCAACTGGCTCCTGACGGCCTTGTAGACCGCCAGCACGTTGGCGTAGGCGATCGCGTTGCGGCCGACGTGCGCAGTCTCGAGATCGTCGCGCCGCCGTTGCTGCGCGTAGTCGAGCAGGCCGCTCGACAGACGCCAGGCGGCACGGTCGTCCATCCAGCAGTCGTCCACGCGGACGAGCAGGTCCCGGATCGACATGTCCGGCTCGAGCCCATACGGCTCGGGATGAACGAGGGCCTCCCACGATGCGGCGACGATCTCCTGGACGCGGTCGCACGGAGTCTCGTGCAGCTCGGCCATCATGTCGCTCACCTTCCCGTCATCTCCTCTTCGATCGTACACCCGCCCGCGCGTACTCTGTGAGACATGGTCATGGAACCAACGCGGGCGGACGGAAACGGGGCGCAGCGCCGCCGTCGCTCCGACCTCCGGGGTGACAGCGCCAGCGCGCAGGGGTACCATCGCGCGCATGGAATGGATGGGATTCGTGTTCCTGATGTTCGTCCTGAAGATCCCGCTGATCGCGCTGATCTGGCTCGTCTGGTGGGCGATCAGACAGGTGCCCGAGGAGGACGGCGAGCATCAGGGAGAAGGCGGTGGCAACGAGCGGGTCGCCCCGCCCCAGCGGCCCTTCCCACGCCATCCACGCCGCGGTCCGCACGGCGACCCGGAGCCGACGGCGCCGCCGCGCGTGCGCACGACGGTCGCGCGCTCGCGCACGCCGGAGCGGTAGCTCGCGGCTCGCGGCGCGCTGGCTCGGCTCAGTCGCCGGGTGGCAGGATCATCGGGACCATCGGTCGCAGTATGCCACGACCTGCCGCGATCCAGCGCAAAATGCGCCACGCGGACCTAGGATCCGCGCGTGGACGCACCGGTCGTCGCACAGCTCGTCACCGCGGGAGCGGCCGTCGTCGCACTCGGCGCGGCCGTCTGGCAGCTGCGCTCCACGCGACGGCAGGCTCGGGAGGCGGCCACGCATGCCTACATCGCCAGACTGACAGAGGCGGAGTTCACCAAGCACCTCGCGCGGAGCATGGACGCGCTCAGACTCGGCGAGCACCCGACCGAGCACGAGATCGAGGTCAGATGGCGGCGCTTCGCCCGCCTGAAGCACGAGCAGCAGATCGAGATCGCCGCGCCCTTCAACATGTTCGAGTCCGTCGCCGGCCTCTACAACCGCAACCTGGTGACCCGCGGCATCATCGAGCACCAGCTCGAGAACACGGCGATCGTCGTGTTCCAGCGCATCGAGTGGTGGGTGACAGCCTCGCGCACGAGAAACAGAGGCTACTTCCGCGAGTGGGAGCTGATGCTCGGCTGGTTCGCGGAGCGCAGGCTCCGCGCCGCATGGCACACTTCCCGCCCATGACGCCGACGCCGACCTCGGTGCTGTCCGACGGGACGATCCTCGAGCTGGTCGAGGCGGGCCGCATCCGCATCGACCCGTGGGAGCCGGGGCACGTGCAGCCCGCGAGCGTCGACCTGCGCCTCGGCGACACGTTCCGCGTCTTCCACAACCACCGCATCTCGGCGATCGACCTGCGCGAGCCGCCCGCCAACCTCACCGAGGAGGTGCGGATCTCGGCAGGCGAGGCGTTCGTGATCCACCCGGGCGAGTTCTGCCTCGGACGCACGCTCGAGTGGGTCGAGCTGCCGGACGACGTCGTCGCTCGCATCGAGGGCAAGTCCTCGCTCGGCCGCCTCGGACTGATCGTCCACGCGACGGCCGGCTTCTGCGATCCCGGCTGGAAGGGCACGCTGACGCTCGAGCTGAACAACCTGACGCGCGTCCCGATCAAGCTCTCGCCCGGACTGCTGATCGCGCAGCTGTCGTTCATGACGCTCGACCGCCCCGCGCAGCGGCCCTACGGCAGCGCCGAGCTCGGCAGCCACTACCAGGGGCAGCGCGAGGCGACCGAGAGCCGCTATCAAGGTTCGCCCGCCGCCCGCTCGAAGGTGTAGGCTCGCGCGCGATGCTGACGCTGTTCGCGATCGCCGTCGAGCACTCCGCCGACCACGGCTCGAAGGTCGCCTTCTACGTCGCGGCCGGCGTGTTCGCCGGCTGGGCCGTCCTCGTCGGCGCCTACGGCGTGACGCGAGAGACCTTCCCGCGCAGCGACGGCGGTGTGCGCGTCGTGGCGCTGGTGAGCGTCGTGCTGATGCTCGCGACGCTCGCCACCGCCGTCATCACGGCCTCCTGACGCTCGTTCGAACGCTCGCGTGTTCACGAGCCGGACTTCGGCCGAGCGAGCCGATCCGCTAGAACACGTGCGAGACCGCGCACGAGACCGAGCACGCATCCAGGGAGATCACATGAGCACCGAGACGACAGCGAACGGAGCATCCGAGGGCGGCGTAGCAGCCGCCGCCACCACGCTCTCGGTGACGGACAATCGCACCGGCCGCCAGTACGAGATCCCGATCACGGACGGGACCATCCGCGGGATCGACCTGCGTCAGATCAGAGTCGACGACGACGACTTCGGTCTCATGTCGTACGACCCGGCGTTCATGAACACCGCGTCGTGCCGCTCGTCGATCACGTTCATCGACGGCGACAAGGGCATCCTCGAGTACCGCGGCTACCCGATCGAGCAGCTCGCAGAGAGATCGAGCTACCTGGAGGTCGCCTACCTCCTGATCCACGGCGAGCTGCCGACGCAGCCGCAGCTCGAGGCCTGGAACCACGAGATCACGACCCACACGTTCGTGCACGAGAACGTGAAGGAGTTCATCCAGGGCTTCCGCTACGACGCCCACCCGATGGGGATGCTGCTCGCCTCGGTCGGCGCGCTCTCGACGTTCTATCCCGAGGCGAGCAAGATCAAGGACCCGGAGCCGCGCTACGCGCAGATCATCCGCCTGATCGCGAAGATGCCGACGCTCGCCGCGTTCGCCTACCGGCACAACCGCGGGATGCCGTACGTGTATCCCGACAACGATCTCTCCTACGCCGGCAACTTCCTCGGCATGCTGTTCAAGATCGCCGAGCTGAAGTACCAGCCGGACCCGCGCATCGAGAGAGCGCTCGACGTCCTCTTCATCCTCCACGCCGACCACGAGCAGAACTGCTCGACGAGCGCCGTGCGCAGCGTCGGCTCCTCGCAGGTCGACCCGTACTCGTCCGTCGCGGCCGGCGTCGGCGCGCTCTACGGCCCGCTGCACGGCGGCGCCAACGAGGCGGTGCTGCGGATGCTCCACCGCATCGAGCGCGTGGAGAACATCCCGAGCTTCATCGAGGGCGTGAAGAACGGCGACGAGCGCCTGATGGGTTTCGGCCACCGCGTCTACAAGAACTACGACCCGCGCGCGAGAATCATCAAGTCGGCCGCGAACGACGTGTTCGAGGTGACCGGCACGAACCCGTACCTCGACGTCGCGCTCGAGCTCGAGAAGATCGCGCTCGAGGACGAGTACTTCGTCTCGCGCAAGCTCTACCCGAACGTCGACTTCTACTCCGGCCTCATCTACGAGGCGCTCGGGATGCCGGTCGAGATGTTCCCCGTGCTGTTCGCGATCGGCCGCACGAGCGGCTGGATCGCACAGTGGCTGGAGATGATCGAAGACGGCGAGCAGAAGATCTCCCGCCCGCGGCAGATCTACACCGGCGCGCGCACGCGCGAGTACGTGCCGATGGGGCTGCGCGCGTAGCGCGGTGCCCTACCGGCTCACGCTGCGCGACGGGCCGAAGGTGCGGCGGGCGCGCTTCGACACGCTGGATCGCGCGCTCGAGGCGCTCGACGCGCACCTGGCGCGGCTCGACGGACGACCGCCGCGCGAGGCGATCGACCTGCGCGTGCGTCGCATCGAGCCGACCGCGCAGGTCGTCGCACGCGCCGAGCTGAGCGGACCGCAGCGCCTGCTGCCGCGCTTGCGTGCGGGTGTCGACGTGCGCGGCGACGGCTCGGCCGAGGCGTGGACGGGCCGCGCGAGCAAGCGCGTGATCGAGCAGCAGGACGGCGAGTCGCCTGTCGTGGCGCTGCGGCGCGTGCTCGTCGCTCAGAGCACCAGCTGAGCGGCGTACGGGCCGCGACCGGTGAGGCAATGCGCGCCGCAGCGGACGGCGAGCGCGAGCGCGGCATCGAAGGCCATGCCGGCGGCGAGGCCGTAGGTGAGCCCGGCGGCGAACGAGTCGCCGCAGCCGTAGGCGTCGACCGGCGGGCCGGGCAGCGCGGCGGCAGTCCAGGTGCCGCCGCTGCCGTCCGCCCCCTCCCAGCGGCCGCCGCGGGCGCCATCCGTCAGGACCGTCCAGCGCGCTGGGGAGAGCGTGTCGAGGCCCGCGAGCTCCTTCGGATCGCGTGCGCTCGCGACGAGCACGTCGGGCAGCACGTCGCCGTCGAGCAGCACGTCCGCGGCGCGGGCGGTCGCGACGAGCACCCGCGCGGCGCGGGCAGCACGAGCGGCGGCGACGTCGCTGCCGGTGAGGTACACGGCATGGGCATCCGCGAGCCTGCTCCACGGCAGCGGGTCGTCGCCATGCGGGACGAGGCGCTCCCCGAGCACGGTGATCGTGCGCTCAGCCTGCGCGTCGACCTGCGTGAAGGCGCGCCGCTGAGGCCGTGGCCGCGTCGCCGCGTGCAGCTCGACGTCGTGCAGCTCGCGCAGCTCCGCCGCGGCGCGCACGGCGCGCTCGTCGTCGCCGAGCGCGGTCAGGAAGAGCGCTTCGCCGGCGAGCTTGCGCAGCTGCACGGCGGCGACCGCGCCGCCGCCCGCGGGCAGCTCGAAGCACGACGTGGCGGTGACGATCTCGCCTGCGGCCGGCACGTGCTCGACGACCGCGACGTCGAGCCACTCGACGTGTCCGACGACCGCGACGCGCGTCGGTCCGCTCACAGCACCAGCGTCCCGCCGTGGCGGCGCAGCCAGCCGGCATGGACGCGGTAGTCGGGGCAGCGCTCGGCGAGCAGCCCCCAGAAGCGGGGCGAGTGGTCCATCACCTCGAGGTGGCAGACCTCGTGCCAGACGACGTACTCGAGCACTGCCTCGGGCGCCAGCAGCAGGCGCCAGTTGAATGACATCGCGCCGGTCGCCGAGCAGCTCGCCCAGCGGGTGCGCTGCCCGCGGATCGTCAAGCCCGAGTAGCCGGTGCCGGCGGCGGCCGTGGCAGCGTCGAGCCGCGGCGCGATCTCGACACGCGCTTGGCGGCGGTACCAGCGCTCGAGCGCTGGGCGGGGGTCGTCCCCGCCGGGGACGAGCAGCGTTCCGTCGCGACGATGCACGCGCGTGCGGCCCGGTTCGGCCGCGAGCGCGAGCACGTCGCCGAGGTAGGGCACCGTCGCCCCGCGCGCGGCGACCGCGGCGCGCGTGCGCGCGAGCTCGGCGACCCGCCGCTCGATCCATGGGCGCAGCTCGCGGATCGCCGCCGCCGCCTCGCGCTCGGACGCGCGCCGCGGCAGCACGACTTCGACGCCCCCCGCCGGGTCGACGCGCACGCGCACGCGCCGCGCGCGGTCGGAGCGGCGCACCTGGTACTCGATCGGCTCGTCGCGGAGCATCGCGGGCAGGGTACGCTGGCGGCGCGATGGAGCGCTGGCGCGTCGAGCTGCCGCCCGCGGTGCGGCCCCCCTTTGAGGTGTTCGTCAACGGCGTCCCGCAGCAGGAGGGCGCCGACTTCGAGCTCTCTCCGAACGGCGGCGCGCTGCTGTTCCGCCGCGAGCTCGCGCAGGAGGGCAGACTCGGCTTCTGGCGTTGGTTCCTCGGCGCCTGGGGGATCGGCACGTACCGCAGAAACGACGTCGTCGACGTCCGCTACACGCTCGCCGACGGCCGCACGCTCGTCGCGCACGCGCTGACGGTGAACCCGCCGGCGTCGGGCGCCGGCGACGCGGTCTGATACCGATCGATCACATCTGCACGATGCGACGTGCTTTGGTACCGATCGGTACCGCGCGCGTCAGCCGGCCAGCGCCCCGAGCGCCGGCTCGCCGCCGGCGCGGCGCTCCCACGGGCGCTGGAGGCGCAGCGCGGACAGGATCGCGCGCGTGGCGGGGGAGCGGTTGAGCGTGTAGAAGTGGATGCCCGGCACGCCGCGCGCCAGCAACTCGGCGCACTGGAGCGTCGCGTACGCGACGCCGAGGTCGACGACGGCGTCGGGGTCGTCGGCGCGCTGGTCGAGCGCGTCCTGCAGCGGCGTCGGGATCGTGGCGCCGCACATCGAGGTGAAGCGCTTGATCTGCTCCGCGTTGGTGATCGGCATGATGCCGGCGACGATCGGCACGTCGATGCCCGCCGCGCGCGCCCGCTCCACGAACTGGAAGTACGTCTCGTTGTCGAAGAACAGCTGCGTGATGAGCACGCGGGCGCCGGCCTCGACCTTCGCGCGCAGGCGTGCGAGATCCGCGTCGGCATCCGGGGCCTCCGGGTGCACCTCCGGGTAGCAGGCGCCCGCGAGGCAGAAGTCATACTCGGCCGCCGCCAGGCGGATCAGATCGCTCGCGTAGGAGAGGCCGCCCTCGGTCGCCACGAATCTCGTCTCGCCGCGCGGCGGGTCGCCACGCAGCGGCAGGACGTTGTCGATGCCGGCGTCGCGCATCTGGTCGAGCGCGGCACGCAGTTCGTCGACCGTGGCGCCGACGCAGGTGAAGTGCGCCATCGCCTCGAGGCCGTGCGTCGCGCGGATCCGCTTGACGATCTCGATCGTCTTCTCGCGGGTCGAGCCGCCCGCCCCCCAGGTGACGGAGACGAACGAGGGTTCCAGCGGCCGCAGCGCTTCGAGCGCGTGGTAGAGGTTCTGCTCCCCCTCCTCCGTCTTCGGGGGGAAGAACTCGAACGAGAAGACCGGGTCCCCGTCCTCGGCGATGATCTCGTCGATCCGCATCGTCCGAGCAGTCTAGCCGGAGCCCTCGCCCCGGCCGCTTGTGTCGACCCACTTCGAGACGGGCGTGCTGCCCCACGCGACCTCGTCCGGCTGGCGCTCGAAGCCCCAGCCCTCCAGCGTCGCGTAGACCTCGTCGTAGGTCTCCGGCAGGAACAGCGTGGTGCCGCCGGCCGCGCGCAGGTCCTCGACGACGGTGCGCAGGCGGTCGCGGTCGACCATCGAGTACATGCCGGTATAGCGCGAGACGTTGTCGACGTCGAACGCGTGCGCGATCTGGTGGCCGGTCGTCAGCAGGATCGCGACCGGCGCACCGTCGTCCGACGTGAAGAACCCGCGCGTGGAGGCGTCGGGCAGGAACGCGCCGTCGTAGTCGGGCAGCGCCGCTTCGCCCTCGATCAGCGGCGTGGTGGGCGTGTCCTGCGCGAGCCGGTCGAGCTGCGTCCACGGCAGCGGCGTCTGCGCGAGCGAGCAGACGCAGACGGCCATGCCGGTCAGCACGAGCAGGGTGCCGATGCCGGGCCGCATCGCAGGCCGTGCCGCGAGCCGCCCGATCGCGTCGACCGTCAGCAGCGCGAGCGTCAGCGCCCACACCGGGAACATCGCGATCAGCAGTTCCGGGTGGCTGCGGCCGATGAAGTAGGCGCCGCAGCCGAGGCCGAAGACGCCGCTCCAGGCGAGCATGCCGGTGAGCGGGCGGTTCGACGCACCTTCGAGGCGGCGCACGCTCGCGACGGCGATCGCGACGACGTAGGTCATGTAGATCACGAGGTGGAGCCCGAGGTCGGCGTGGACCGTCCGCAGCCCGAACGCGCCGTCCGCGTAGAGGCGCGAGTAGTCGAGCAGACGGCCGAGCTGCGGCAGCTCGCCCGCGCGCACGAGCGTGAAGAGGGCGAAGGCCGCGTAGGCCGCCGCGAGGCCGAGCGCCACCTGCCCGACGAGGCGCCCGAGCGTCCGCGCGCTCGGCTCGTCCCGTCCCGCCCACAGCAGCGCGGCCACGCATGCGACGAGCGCCACGACGCCGAACTCGGCGTTGTTGAGCACCACGAGCCCGGCCGCCGCGAACAGCAGCCACAGCCGCCGGTCCCGCCCGCCCGGCTCGGGGTCGAGCTGGCGCACGACGAGCCAGGCCAGCAGGAAGGGACCGGCGTAGCGCAGCGGGAAGACGCCGAAGTAGTCGCCGAACGTGTAGCGGCTCGTGAGCGTGCCGTTGACCTTGAAGAGGCTCGTCGCGAGCACGGGCAGGAACAGCAGCAGGGCGGTGACGCCGTTGCGGGTGACGCGCCGCAGGACCGCGTAGAGGGCGACGAGCGCGACCGCCGTGATCGTGCACATCGCCAGCGAGAAGACGAAGAACGTCTCGCCGAAGAGCAAGAGCGAGAGCGCCGTCGCGTAGGGCCACAGCGACCCGTACTGCGCGGTGAAGTCGACGAGCGGCGTGCGTCCGTTCAGGATCGCGTACGTCTCGTCGAGCGTGAACTGGGCGGGCGACCACTCGTACGACGTCGTCCCCATGATCGACGCATCCGTGTTGAGCGCGTGCAGCAGCCACAGCGCGGTCGCGAGGACCGCGACGACGAGGGCGGCGACGCGTCGTCCCGGCGTCTCGCGCACCAGCGCCGCGAGCCGCGCCCGCGTGTCTGCGCGAGCGAGCGCGAAGCCCGCCGAACCCGCCAGCAGCACCGCCACGACGAGCGTCGCGGGCGTGAAGTAGCGCCAGTGGTGGGAGACGCCCTCCTGGTATATCGGCACTTCGTAGACGAGCCACTGCTGCTCGGCGACGCACAGCAGTACGAACGCGAGCAGCAGCGCCTGCGCGAGCGGGACGCCCAGCGCCGCCACGCGCGGCGGCAGCGCGACCCCGCGCCGGACCGCTGCCGCCAGCGCGCCGGCGAACGCGAACGGCGCGGCGAGCGCCAGCAGGAAGCGGCCCTGCTCGGTCGGCTCGGGGTTGACGGCCCAGCTCAGCTCCTGCCAGAAGGCGTAGCCCTCGCCGTCGCGGCCCAGCAGCTCGCCGAGCGGCGGGCCGAGCAGCAGGATGAGCGCGAGCGCGAGCAGCGCGACGGGGATCGCCAGGACCCATCCGAGCGACCCCGGATCCACGACGACGCGCGCGTCGTCACGAGCCGGCCGCGCCGGCCCGACCCCCTCAACTACCCCCATGCGCCGACGCTAGCGGATGCGCCGACGTGATGCCAAGTTCCGGATCGTCGTCACACCGCGACCCAGCGCTCCGGGTCGCCGGGCTCGCGCCGCACGGCGCCGATCGTCTCGAGGTGGCGCAGGTAGCAGAGCGTCTCGGTCAACAGCCAGGCGGCGGCGTGGATCGCGTCCTCGCCGTGCACGCGCGGCACCACCTCGTAGGCGGTGAGCGGCTCGCTCTCGATCGCGACAGCCGTCGCGGCGACGCGCTGCGCGACCAGCTCGCGGTTCGCCTCGATGTGCGCCTGCACGTCGGTGAAGGGGCGCGCATGGCCCGCGAGGCACAGCCGCGGTGCCGGTCTCAGCGCCTCGACCGCGTCGAGCGAGCGCAGGAACTCCCCCACCGGATCGGGCGTCCAGCCGTAGTCGTAGTAGAGCGAGATGCGCCCGAGCAGGTGGTCGCCCGAGATCAGGATGCGACGGTCGGGCTGGAACAGGCAGACGTGAGAGGGCGCGTGACCGGGCGTCTCGATCACGCTCCAGGGCCCGAGATCCGTCTCGACCTCGATCCCCGGCAGCAGCGCGAGCGCCGGGTCGACGACGCGCGCGATCCCGGGCGGGCGCTTGGCGATCTCCGCGTAGCGGCGCAGCACGAGCTCCGGTACGCCGCTCGTGCGCGCGACCTCCAAGCGCCGCTGGAGCGCCAGCTCCGGGTCTTCGCGGCTGCGCGTCGCGTGCTGGTGGTTCGGGTGCATCCACAGCTCGCAGCCGGCGCGGTCGACGATCGGGCCGGCCTGGCCGTAGTGGTCGGAGTGGGCGTGGGTGCAGACGAGCAGGCGCACGTCCTCGATCCGCAGCCCGACCATCGACATCGCGCGCTCGAGCTGCTCGAGCGCGCCCGGTTCGTGCATGCCCGTGTCGACGAGCACGATCCCGTCGCCGGCCCTGATCGCCCACGCGTTGCAGTGCGGGACCCCGGGCCAGGGAAGCGGCAGGCGCAGGCGCCACAGTCCGCCGAGCACGCGCTCGCCGCGGCCCAGCTCCCGCTTGCGGCCCTGCTCCGACATCGACCTCCACCCTAACCGCCTGGGCGGCGTAGGGTGGGCAGGCCGACGCACCCGAAGCCGGAGGCCCACGCCGATGCCGAGAGCCGCCAGAGCCGACGACACCGCGCCCGAGACCGTCGCGCGGCGCTACTTCGACGCCGTGGCCGCGCGCAACGTCGACGCGATGGTCGCCTGCTGGAAGCCCGGCGGGCTCGACCGCCTGCACGGTCAGGCCGACATGATCGCCCCCGAGGGCGTGCGCGCGTGGTTCGAGGAGCTGTTCGCGGCACTGCCCGACGCGCGCATGGAGGTCCTCTCGACGACCGCCGAGGGCGACCGCTGCGCGGTGCGCTGGCGGCTGACGGGTACGTTCGCGGGCCCGGGGCGCTTCCAGGGCTTCGAGCCGACCGGCGGGCGGATCGATGTCGAGGGCTGCGACCTGCTGACGGTCGCGGACGGGCTCGTCGTCGCCAACGAGGCGTACACCGACGGGATGACGATCGCGCGGCAGCTCGGCGCCGTGCCGCCGCGAGACTCGGGCGCGGAGCGGAACCTGAGAGCGCTCACGAACCTGCGCACGCGCATGATGCGCCGGCTCGCGGCGGGCGAGCCCGAGCCGATCGCCGACGGCGTCTGGGTCCTGCGCGGCGGGCTCCCGAGACGCACGATGAACGTCTACCTGCTGCGCGACGGCGACGGCGTGCTCGTGTTCGACGCCGGCATCGTGCAGATGACGCCCGCCGTCGCGGCAGCCGGCGCGCAGATGGGCGGGATCACGCGCGTCGTGCTCGGCCACGCGCACCCCGACCATCGCGGCGTCGCGCCGGGCCTCGGCGTGCCCGTGTGGTGCCACCCGGCCGACAAGGCGGACGCGGAGGGCGACGGCGGCATGCACTACTTCCACCTCGACCAGCTCGACTGGCAGGGCCGGCTCGCGTTCCCGCGGCTGCTGCCGTACTGGGACGGCGGCCCGGTCGAGATCGCGGGGACCGTCGAGGAGGGCGACGAGGTCGTCGGCTTCCGCGTCGTCCACCTCCCCGGCCATGCGCCGGGGCTGATCGGCCTGTGGCGCGAGTCGGACCGCCTCGCGCTCGTCAGCGACTGCTTCTACACGCTCGACCCGCAGACCGGCGTACACGGGCATCCGCGCGTCCCCCATCGCGCCTTCAACCTCGATACCGAGCAGGCGCGCGCCTCGATCCGCAAGCTCGCCGCGCTCAGACCGGCGACCGCCTGGGCCGGCCACGCCGACCCGCTGACCGGCGACGTGGCCGGGCAGTTGGAGCAGGCGGCGGCGACGACCTGAGCGCACCGGCCGAGGGGCGATTCGCCGCTTCGCCGGGCTGAAATTGCAGATCCACCACCAGGATTCTGCAGATCCACCACTGAAGCTCTGCGGATCCGCGAGGGAAATTTTGCGGATCCGCGAGCTGGTTATTGCGGATCTGCGCGTCTAGGATTGCGGATATGCTGACCTCGCTCCGCGCTCCCGCGGCTACGACGCTGATTCCACGCCATCTTGCGGACGACGTGCGCGTGGCGCTCGGCGACACGCGTGTGGTGGTGATCCTGGGGCCGCGCCAGTCGGGCAAGAGCAC
>DATHEP010000450.1:0-9440 GCA_035318525.1 Conexibacter sp. | reverse complement strand
GGGGACATCGGTGGTGAGGCTGACGACGACCCCGAGCGCCAAGCCGAGCACGGCGCCAAGTCCGATGGCGGCTGGAAGGCTCATGTTTCGGAGTGTAGGTTCGGACAGCGCTCTCGCCGGTCCGACCCACTCCCCGCAGCTCGGGCAGCGCATCGCGAAGTCGCGCGGGTCCACCGGCGCGGGGCGGAACAGGACGCCGACAGCACGCCTCGCGCCCGCGCATCTCGGCGCCATATGACGCAAGCCCAGGAGTAGCGTCGGGGCGAGACCGAAGCCACCCGTCAGGAGGAGAGCGCAATTGGCCGCCTCCGCGACGTCGAGTGCAGGCACGGGCGTCACGAGGACGCCACGGGGACGCCTGCTCGCCCACCCGAAGACGCCAGAGACCCGGCCCCCGAGCGGCATGCATCCCGCCTGCTGGGGCCCGGCCGTGGGTGGGACGTCGGGTGAGCCCCCGCGTATCAGGAGGAGCTTCCATGAAGACGCGCAACATCCAGGGCGATCCAGAGCCCCACGAGCCCGACGCGGCCGGCGACGGCCCGGCCGAGCCTCCGCCCCCGGCGCACAACGTCGCGGCTCGCATGGCCCGCTGGAGCGCTCACCACCGCAAGACCGCCATCTTCGGCTGGCTCGTGATCGTCCTCGCCGTCTTCATGGCAGGACAGTCGATCGGCACGAGCCAGATCTCAGACGTCGACAACTTCTCGGGCGAGTCCCACCGGGCTGAGCAGGCGCTCGACCGCGCCGGGATGCGGCCGTCCAGTGAAGTCGTCTTCGTGCGCAGCAGAGCGCTCACGGTGAGAGATCCCGCGTTCCGCCAGGCGATCCAGGACGTCACTACCCGCCTCGCGACGGTTCCGTACGTCGAGAACGTGACCTCGCCGCTGACCGGCGCCGGGGACGTCTCGCCCGACGGTCACGCCGCGCTCGTCGAGTTCGAGATCGCGGGCGACTCGCTCGAGGCGAAGGACCGCGTCGACCCGACGCTCGCCGCCGTCGCGGCGGCCCAGGCCGCCCACCCCGACTTCGAGATCGAGCAGTTCGGCGACGCGAGCGCCGACAAGGCGATCGACGAGAGCATCGGCGACGACCTCACGAAGGCGGGCGAGCTGTCGCTGCCGATCACGCTGGTGATCCTCGTCGTCACGTTCGGCACGCTGGTGGCCGCCGGCGTGCCGCTGCTGATGGGGGTCACCGCGGTGATCGGCGCGCTCGGCCTCGTGGCGATCACGAGCCACGCGCTGCCGATCGACAGCAACCTCTCGGCGGTGATCCTGCTGATCGGCCTTGCGGTCGGCGTGGACTACTCGCTCTTCTACCTGCGGCGCGAGCGAGAGGAGCGCGCCGCCGGGCGCGACGAGCGCTCGGCGCTCGCGGCCGCCGCCGCGACCTCGGGACGGGCCGTGCTGATCTCCGGCATGACCGTGATCGTCGCGATGGCCGGCATGTTCATCAGCGGCGACAAGACATTCATCTCGTTCGCCGAGGGGACGATCATCGTCGTCGCGATCGCGATGTTCGCCTCGCTGACGCTCCTGCCCGCGATGCTGAGCTGGCTCGGCGACAGAATCGAGAAGGGGCGCATCCCGCTGCTCGGCCGCCGCCGGCAGCCGGCGGGTCAGTCGCGCTTCTGGTCCGCGCTCACCGAACGCGTGATGCGCCACCCGGCGCTCGCGCTCGTGCTCGCCGGCGGCCTGCTCGTCGCGCTGGCGATTCCCGCGCTCGGAATGAAGACGGTCAACAGCGGCGTCGACGACCTGCCGCAGGACCTGCCCGTGATCGTCACGTACGACAAGGTCAAGGCGGTCTTCCCGAAGGAGGGCGTCACGACGACGGTGGTCGTCGAGGCCGACGACGTGCGCTCCGGCGCGGTGGCGGACGGCATCGCCAGACTGGAGGCGCAGGTCAGAGGCTCCGACGCGTTCCTGCCCGGCACCGCGGTCCTCTACAGCGACGACGGCACGGTGGCGGAGGTCGACGTGCCGACGGTCGGCGACGGCTCCGATGCCGCGTCCGTGAACGCGCTCGACGAGGTGCGCGACGAGATCGTCCCGGCGACCGTCGGCGCAATCGACGGGACGAGCGTCAACGTCACCGGCGACGCGGCCAGCTCGGTCGACTTCAACGACCAGCTCAGCGGCCGCTTGCCGCTGATCTTCGCGTTCGTGTTCGGCCTCGCGTTCCTGCTGCTGCTGGTGACCTTCCGCTCGATCGTGATCCCGCTCAAGGCGATCGTGCTGAACCTGCTCTCGGTCGGCGCGGCGTACGGCGTGCTCGTGCT
This sequence comes from Conexibacter sp., assembly GCA_035318525.1. GTDB lineage: Bacteria > Actinomycetota > Thermoleophilia > Solirubrobacterales > Solirubrobacteraceae > Conexibacter. Next base: position 7,159 of record DATHEP010000450.1, on the reverse strand, counting down.
GATCTTCCAGGACGGCCGTGGCGAGTCGCTGCTCGGCTTCAGCTCCAACGGCGGCGTCACGAACTGGCTGCCGCTGTTCCTGTTCGTCGTCCTGTTCGGACTCTCGATGGACTACCACGTGTTCATCCTCTCCCGCGTGCGGGAGCTGCACGAGCGCGGCCTGTCGACCGAGGAGGCCGTCAGGCGGGGGATCTCGACGACTGCCGGGACCGTCACCAGCGCGGCGGTCGTGATGGTCGGCGTGTTCTCGGTCTTCGTGACGCTCAGCTTCATCGACTTCAAGGAGCTGGGGATCGGGCTGGCCGTCGCGGTCCTGATCGACGCGACGATCGTCCGCGGCGTGCTGCTGCCGGCCTCGATGAAGATCCTCGGGGACTGGAACTGGTACCTGCCGCGCTGGCTCGAGTGGCTGCCGCGGGTCGGCTCGGAGCGCGACGTCGCTCCGGCGCCTAGACCCGGCACGGTGCCGGCTGGCACGTGACGACTGCTTCCGGCCGGCGCTCGACGCAGCGCCGGCCGGTTGACGCCGCGGCTCGAAGATGTGAGGCTGCGCGCCGTGGACGCGATCGTTCGCCAGCCGGTCCGGAAAGCGGTTGCCGGGCTAAGCGTCACCATCGCGTCGGTGCTCGCCTGTGCCGCGGTTGCCTCCGCGGCGCAGAACGTGGCCCCCGAGCGCTACGCCCGCGGGCCGGCGACCGAGTCGCTCACCGACCTCGTCGAGGCGACGGGCGCCAATGGATCCGAGGCGGCGAACGTCCGCTATGCGTACCTGCGGAAGCTCGACAGCCACCTGCAGGAGCTTGCCGCCGACCGCCTCGAGAACCGCGACCTGTCTGCCACCGCGGAGGACGAGGCACTCGAGCTCAGCGGAGGCGAGCGGCGCGTCACGGTCGACGTCTACGTCGACGGCGACATGGCGGCCGCGGAGCGCGCGCTGCGTGCACAGGGGATGGAGATCGCCGCGGTGAGCGACCGCGAGCCCCAGCGGCTCGTCGAGGGCACGCTCCCGATCGGCTCGCTGACGAGCGTCGCAGGCCTCGAATCGACACAGGCGGTCCTCGCGGTCCAGGGCTTCGGGACGAATGCCGGCAGCGTGCTGTCGCAGGGCGATGCCGCGCACCGCGGGCCGCAGGCACGCTCGTTCGGCCCGTCCGGCGCGGGAGTGACCGTCGGCGTCATCTCCGACTCGATCAACCGCGTCGGCGCAGGCGTCGCCGGCTCGCAGGCCTCCGGCGACCTCCCGGGACCCGCCAGCTCGCCTCCCGGCCAGGTGCAGGTGCTGCTCGACGGAACCCCCGGCAGCAGCGACGAGGGCCGGGCGATGGCCGAGATCGTCTTCGACACGGCGCCGGGCATCCGGAACATGCTGTTCACGACCGGGCAGGGCGCAGCCACGCGGGCGAGAGGGATCGACAACCTCGTGGCGGCCGGTGCGAAGGTGATCGCCGACGACACCTTCCAGATCACGGAGCCCTTCTTCCAGGACGGCATCATCGCGCAGGCCGTCGATCGCGCCAAGGCGGCCGGCGTCACCTACCTCGTCTCCGCCGGCAACCGCGCCCGCCAGAGCTGGGAGGGAACGTACGCGCCGACGACCGACCCGCGCGGCGTCTCCCCGAGCGCCAACGACTTCGACACGGAGCCCGCGACGGACGCGATCCAGACCGTCGGGACGTTCACCGACCGCAGAATGTTCGTCTCGCTGCAGTGGGACGAGCCGTTCAACGCTGCCAGCACCGACCTCGCCGTGGACGTCTTCCAGATCGTCGCCGGAACGCCCACGTACGCGTTCACCGTGGACACCGACAACATCGCCACCAGAGTCCCCGCCGAGTTCGTGCAGATCAGCGTCACTGGGACCGCCACGCTCGGCATCAGCATCCGCCGCAAGTCCGGCGTGCGCTCGCCGTTCATGAAGTACATCGTGGGCGGCACGCAGACGTTCACGATCGCCGAGCACAACACGTCCTCCAACGCGATCGACCCGGACGCGTCGTCGGCGCGGGGTGCGCTCACGGTCGCCGCCTCGCCCTTCGGCACCCCCGCCGTCCCCGAGCCGTTCAGCTCGCGTGGTCAGGCGTTCAAGCTGTTCGACGTGAACGGCAACCGGCTCGCGGCGCCCGAGGTCCGCGCGAAGCCCGACCTGGCCGCGGCCGACGGCGTCGCGACGAGCGTCCCGGGCTTCAACCCGTTCTTCGGCACGAGCGCCGCCGCGCCCAGCGCCGCGGGAATCGCAGCGCTGATCTTGTCGGCCAAGCCGGGCCTGTCCGTCGACGCGACGGCGGCGATCCTGAAGGACCCCAACCGCGCGATCGACTGCACGACCGCACCCGGGCTGCCCGACTTCGACTGCGGCTTCGGCTTCGTGCTCGCCGACGCCGCCGTGAGCTCGGCGCTGGACACCTCGCCGCCGACGATCGCGCCCTTCAGCCCGCCGATTGACGGTGCGAACGGCTGGTACACGAGAGCCACCGCCGGCGTCGTCTGGACCGCGTCGGACGCCGACTCGCCGACCCTGGCCACGAACGGCTGCGAGCCTCGTGCGTTCAGAGCCGACGGGACCGTCGCGTTCACTTGCACGGCCACGAGCGTCGGCGGCACAGCGACGCAGACGGTGACGCTCAAGCGCGACGGCTCGCCGCCGACGACGCCCGCCTTCTCGGGGATCGCCCCCAGAAGCTTCGCGGCGAGACGGCTGCCGCGTGCCAGAGCGATCAGATGCGCCGCGAGCGATCCGACGTCCGGCGTCACCGGCTGCACCGTCACCGGCTACAGCACGAGACCGGGACCGCACACGCTCACCGCGACTGCCACGAACGGAGCCGGTCTGACGTCGACGGCGACGCTGAGCTACCGCGTGCTGAGACCGGCTATCTCAGCGCTCAGAGGACCGAGAGGACGCCCCACGCTCGCCGACGTCCTGCGCGACGGCATCAGCGCCACCCTGAAGGCGGCGGGCAGAAGAACGCGCCTGAAGGTGAGACTGATCGTCGGCAGACAGACCGTCGCCAGCCTGACGAAGACGGTCAGAGCAGGCAGAGTTCGCGTCCACCTCGATCTCACGCAGAGAGGCCGGTCTCGGGTGCAGGCCCAAACAGGCAACTTGAAGCTCAAGGTCACCGGCAGATCGTCCGGCTTCGGCACCACGACGCTGACGACCACGGTGAGACCCAAGCGCTGAGCCGGGGCGCGGGCAGGCTAGAGACGCCCCGGACGGGTCGCGCGGGAGACAAAAGTCAGGCCAGCGGCCCAGGTCTCAGCACGCCCACTCATCACCCGGCAGGATCCTCATCTTAGAAATGCCCAGCTCGGCCGCACCGGCATCGTCGCTCGCGAAGTCGCGGGTGTAGCGACCTCCGCGCCAGGCGGACAGCCGACCGCGAAACCACTGCCACACGCCGGGCAGCGCGCGACGTGGCGCACCTGGGCGTAGCTCGTGGACGTCTGCGGGATCGCCCGGAGACGCGTCCCGCGGCGGCTGCCCGTCGCCGGCGACCTCAGCTGATCGCCGGCACGTCATGCAATCGCTCCCCGGGCGCCCTCGCCGCGCGCACGATGAGCTGGCAGACGATCAGCGCGGCGAGCAGCTCGACGGCGAGCAGTGCGAGCAGCACCACCAGTTGCGTGCGTGCGGCAGTGGCGGGCGAGGCGCCGCCGAGCACGAGCCCGACGAACGTCCCTGGCAGGGCGACGAGGCCGACGCTGCGCGTCTGGTCGATCAACGGCACGAGCCCGGTCGTGACCGCGCGCCGCACGACCGGCCAGACGGCGGTTCGCACGTCGTCGCCGAGCGCGAGCCGCGTCTCGATCTCGCCGGCGTCGTCGTGCAGGCCTTCGAGCAGCCGCCGGCCCGCGAGCGTCGTGGCGGCCATCGCGCCGCCGATCAGGATCCCGGCGGTCGGGACCGCGGCCCGCGGCGTCGCCGCGAACGCGCCGACTGCCAGCAGCAGGCCGGTCGCGAGCACCGACGGGGCGGCGATCGCGATCGCCGCCCTGCGGCGCGCGCCGGGCAGCACACGCAGGCGGCCACCCGACGTGACCGCGGCCGCGAGCACCATCGTCGCGACGAACGCGAACGACAACGCGGGGACGTCGAAGACCAACGCGATCAGCGCTCCGACGACTGCGAGCTGCACGCCCGCGCGCACGCCAGCGATCACGATCGCGCGCTCCAGCCCGAGCCGCAGCCACGCCGCGAGCGCTCCCGCCAGCGCGAGGAACCCGAACGCGGCCAGCACCTGGATCGCGCCGCGGCTCATCGGCTCGCCTCTTTGGTCTGCAGGCGCACCGATCGATCCGATATTCGCTCCGCGAGTGCGAGGTCGTGCGTCGCGAGGCAGATCCCGAGTCCGTCGCGCGCGAGGCGCACGAGCGTCGCCGCGACGACGTCGGCCGCGTCCCCGTCGAGCGCGGCCGTCGGCTCGTCCAGCAGCAGCAGCTCCGGGTCGCGGGCGATCGCCCGTGCGATCGCCACCCGCGCGCGCTCTCCGCCCGACAGCGCGTCCGCGCGGCGGGTCGTGAACGACGCGTCGAGCCCCGCTGCCGCGAGCGCGGCCTCCAACCGCTCCGCGGGCAGCGCGTCGAGCGCGTAGCCGACGTTGGCGGCGACGTCGCCGGGCAGCATCGCCGGCTCCTGCGCCACGAGCCCGACACGCCGTCGCAACGCGCACGGGTCCAGCTCGCGGATGTCGACGCCGTCGAGCAGGACCGTCCCGCGGTCTGGCTCCAGCAAACGATTGAGACAGCGCAGCAGCGTGCTCTTGCCCGCGCCCGACGGCGCCAGCAGCGCGGTCACCTGACCGCGTGGAACGTCGACCGAGGCGCCGCGCAGCACCGCGCGCCCCTCGCCGCGCGCGAGCCACAGGTCACGCGCGACGATTTCGGCGGCTGCATCCGCGCGCTCGACCTCCATCGCTGCATCCTCCCATCGCGCACGCTCGCGAACCGCTGTGACGCTCAGCGCCACGCGAGCCGCCGTCGAGGCGACGCGACGCGCCCCGCCCGGCGCGACAGACTCGTGCGTCGTTGATCGTGGTTGGGGTCGATTGCTAGCGTGGCTTGCGCGCTTGGCGATCAAGGGGGAAGCGATGAGCGCATCACATCAGCATGAAAGCGACCGGGGCGTGAGTCGCCGAGACGGCGGTCGTCTACCACGACGACTACCGCGTGACGGAGGCGTTCTTCAGCTCGCCGCCAGCCTAGACGCGTCGTGGCGGAGCAGGTGCCGGAGGAGCGGGCCTACGAGGCCCGCTCCAGCACCACCACGGGGATCTCGCGATCCGTCCGCTCCTGGTACGCGTCGTAGTCGGGCCAGACCGCCGCCATCTTGCGCCACATCTCCGGCTTCTCCTGCGGCGTGGCGTCGCGCGCGCGGGCTCTGAAGACGTCGCCTCTGACCTGCACCTGAACGTCCGGCTCGGCCCGCAGGTTGACGTACCAGCCCGGCGGCGTATCGGTCCCGCCCCGAGACGCGACGATCAGGTAGTCGTCGCCGTGAGGCTCGAAGATCAAGGGCGTGATGCGCTCGAGGCCGCTCTTGCGGCCTCTCGTCGTCAGCAGCAGGATGCGCGTGTCGCGCTGCCAGCGGTAGCCCTCCTCCCCGTCGGTCGCGCGGTAGCGGTTGACGTGCTCCTGTCCGAACAGCATGGCTGCCTCCTAGCACCATCTAGCCTCGATCGCTTTGAATCTAGCGTGCGGGCACGCCAGCTCGCCCCACCTGAGACCATCAACGCATGACCGACTTCCTGGTCAAGCGCGACGACCTTCGCGACTGCCGCGTCGCCGAGTCCGACGTGCCGGAGATCGACTCCGGTCAGGCGCTGCTGCGGGTCCACACCTTCGGGCTGACCGCGAACAACGTCACGTATGCGGTGTTCGGCGACGCGATGCACTACTGGGACTTCTTCCCGGCGGCCGACGGCTGGGGCCGTCTCCCGATGTGGGGCTTCGCCGAGGTCGAGCAGAGCAACGCGGAGGACGTCGAGCCCGGCACTCGCCTGTACGGGTACCTGCCCTCCTCCTCGCATCTGGTCGTCACCCCCACGCGCGCCGGCGAGGGCAGCTTCGTCGACGCCTCGCCGCATCGAGCGGCGCTGCCCTCGGCGTATCACCGCTACCTGGCGACCGGGGCCGACCCCTTCTACGCGGCCGACACCGAGGCGATGCAGATGCTGCTGCGCCCGCTCTTCTTCACGTCGTTCCTGATCGACGACCAGCTCGCCGACGAGGGACTCACCGCGCGCGGGCCGATCGTCATCGCCAGCGCGTCGAGCAAGACCGCGATCGCCGCGGCCTTCCTGCTCGCACAGCGCGAGGAGGTCGAGCTGATCGGGCTCACCTCTCCCGGCAACGTCGCGTTCGTCGAGGGGCTCGGGATCTACGACCGCGCCGTCGCCTACGACGCGATCTCCTCGCTCGACGCCGCCCCGGCCACGTTCGTGGACATCGCCGGCGACGGCGACGTGCGCCGCGCAGTGCACACGCACTACGGCGACGAGCTCGTCCACAGCGTGGCGGTCGGGATGACCCACTGGGAGGCGCTGAGAGCCGGCGCCGGCGAGCTGCCGGGGCCGCCACCGCGGTTCTTCTTCGCCCCCGACCGTGTCGTCAAGCGCTCCAGAGACTGGGGTCGCCTCGAGCTGGAGACGAGAGTCGCCGACGCCTGGCACCCCTTCTGCGAATGGATCGCCGGCTGGCTGGAGCCGATCCCGGGCGAGGGCTTCGAGGCCGTCCGCGACGCCTACGTCGACGTGCTCGAGGGCCGCGTCGAGCCGGCCCGCGCGCACGTGCTGACGCTCACGTAGCCACGAGCACGCGCCGCTCCCGCACCGCGTGGATCCGGCGCCAGGCGTGCTCCTCGGCGACCGCGCCCGGGAGCCGGCCGTCGTCGCGGGCCTCGAGCAGCACCGCGTGGGTGCGGTCGCGGGCGCGCGTCAGCGCGTCGGCCAAGCGCGCGACGTCCCGCTCGCCGCGCCGCTCGCAGTCGGCGTGGATCAGGCCGCCGCAGTTGGCGAGGAAGTCGGGCACGTAGAGCACGTCGCGGCGCGCGAGCGCGGCTGCCGCGCGCTCGTCGGTCAACGGGTTGTTGGCGGAGCCGCAGACGACGCGGCAGCGCACGGCGGACGCGACCGCCTCGTCGACCATCCCGCCGACCGCGCAC
>DATHEP010000449.1:0-2585 GCA_035318525.1 Conexibacter sp. | reverse complement strand
TTTCAGATCGCGTGCGCCGGCATCACGCTCCCGAACGAAGCCAGCGTCGGCCTTCACGAGGCACTCGGCTTCGAGCGGCTCGGCGTCTACCGCGACATCGGCTGGAAGGCCGGCGCCTGGCGCGACGTCGGCTGGTGGCAGTTGCGGCTCCTCCCGGCGGACCCCGGCGGCGGTCCGCCGCTGGAGCCGCGGCCGCCGGTGCGCGCCTGACGCGGCCGGCGCCGCGCCCGCTCAGCCGTCGGCCGCGCCTGCGCGGTCCGCGTTGGCGTTGATCGCGTCGCGGACGAAGCGCGACAGCCCGGGAGCGATCTCCTCGTACGTGGCCGCGAAGCGGGCGTCGGAGACGTACAGCTCCGCGAGCGCGCGATGGTACGCAGGGCTGCACGCGTAGAACCAGCGCGAGAGGTGCTCGCGGTGCGCCTCCGCCAGGTCCATCGCGACGGTCCCGCTCGCCGGCTCGCCCGCGCGCAGGGCCTCCGCGAACGCCTCCATGCTTGCATCCGCCTCGCGCTTGATCGCGACCCAGTCGTCCTTCGTGTACGCGGCGGCGCGCCGCTGCGACTCCTTCCAGGCGTCGGTGTCGGCCCATCTGCGCTCGGCCTCCTCCGCGTGGTCGGCGTACGCGGTCGTGCCGAAGACCTCCAACTGCTCCTCGGGGGTCAGGGAGATGCCCATCTGTCGTGCCTCCATCTCGTGTTCGATCGCCGTCAGCAGCGCCGCGTCACGTTCGCGGCGCTCGCGCAGCAGGCGGTGCTGGCGGCGCAGGTGGTCGTCCGTGCTCGCCTCGGGGTCGGCGAGGATCTGAGCGATCTGCTCAAGCCCGAAGTCGAGCTCGCGGTAGAAGAGGATCCGTCGCAGCCGCTCCAGGTCCGCGGCCGAGTACAGGCGGTAACCGGCCTCGCTGCGCCCGCTCGGGGGCAGCAGGCCGATCTCGTCGTAGTGGCGCAACGTCCGCACCGACACGCCCGCGCGGCGCGCGACGTCTCCGATCCTGTGCTCGCTCATGCGCCCATCATGCGGCCTCACGCTGCGTGAGGGTCAAGCTGACCGCTCAGGCGAGGGGCTCAGGTCCGATCCGCGACAGCTCGTAGCTGCCGTGCAGCTCGTCGACTCGCGTCCGACCGCTGCCGGTGGATACGCAGGATCATCCGCGACGCAGCAGGTCGGCCTGCCGGCACATCGCGGCGAGCTTGTCGAGGCGCTCGGCGGGCGTCAGTGCCCGGTCGCGACGGAGCCTCGCCAGGCGCGTGGCGTCGGGCTCTGGTGGAGCCTGCGCAGCGTCGGCTTCACGGATCGGCGTCTTCCCGGAATGCCGCTGCGGGTTCAGATGCTGCATTCCGGAGATGTTTGCAGCCTCAGATGACACGGTCCAGCAGTGCTGTACCGCGGCGCCTCAGTGCACGTCGTCGGCGCTCGACGCCGGCGGGCGGGACTCCTCCGCCAGGGACGTGATGGCGAGCGCGCCGCGGGCGGCAGTCTCGAGCACGTCGGTCGCCTCCTCGATCGAGCGCGCGTACAGCTCGACGAGCAGGTGGACGACGATCTGGTCGTCGTCGTGCTTGTGGAATCGCACGTGGGTGAAGAACTCGCGCGTGCCGTGGTCGCCGAAGGCGGCGAAGGAGAGCGCGTCGCCGGCCTCCGGGCCGGAGCACGTCTCGACGTCGTCGGCGTCGACGGTGACGGTGCAGGAGGCGACCCACGGCGTGCCCGCGACCATCCGCTCCCAGCGGTCCTCGATCGGCTCGACGCGCCCGTTGTGGAAGCCGAGGTGCGGTTGGTCGTGCATGCAGTCGAGGCACTGCACGACCGCCTCCTGCAGCTCGTCGACGACCTCCGCGCGCTCGCCGGTGCCGGGGTCGATCCGGTGGATGCCCTCGTAGTGCACCTGCACCTCGAGGTTCTGCGACCAACAGCGGTAGCAGCGCAGCCAGCTGCGGACGGTCTCCTGGTCGGTCGATCCCTCCATCGCCCTGATTCTATGCTGCGTCGCGCAATGAGCGAGACACGGGACCCGATCGGCGTCGTGCTCGCCGGTGGCGCCGGGCGCCGGATCGGCGGCGCGAAGGCGACCGTCGCGCTGTGCGGCCGACCGCTCCTCCTCTATCCGCTGCGGGTGCTGCAGGCGGTGCTCGCGGAGGTCGTGGTGGTCGCGAAGGCCGGCACGGAGCTGCCGCCGCTGCCCGGCGTGCCGGTGTGGACGGAGCCGGACGAGCCGCGCCATCCGCTCGCGGGGATCGTCCACGCGCTCGAGCGCGCCGCGCCGCCGGCGGGGATCCCGGGCGAGGCGCGCGCGATCCTCGTCTGCGCCGGGGACCTGCCGTTCGCGAGCCCGGAGCTGGTGGAGCTGGTCGCGCATGCGGACGCCGTCGGCGGGCCGGCGCTCGTGCCGCGCGTCGGCGGGCGCCTGCAGCCGCTGCTCGCGCGCTACGAGCCCGCGGCGCGGGTGCCGCTCGCCGCCGCGCTCGCACGCCGGCCGCTGCCGTCGCTCATCGGCGCTGTGACGGCGCTCGCCCCGCAGGTGCTCGAGCTGGACGACGAGCTGCCGTTCTTCAACGTCAACGCTCCCGAGGACCTGCTGACGGCGG
>DATHEP010000448.1:0-9606 GCA_035318525.1 Conexibacter sp. | reverse complement strand
CGGGCGCGGCGCGAACTTCGGCTGGCGCGCGTGGGAGGGCAACAACCGCTACGACCCCGGGCTCGATGTCGCCGGCCACGTGCGTCCCGCGCTCACGTATGGACGCGGCGGCGGCTGCTCCGTCACCGGCGGCTACGTGATCCGCGACCCGCGCCTGCCGGCGCTGAGAGGCCGTTACCTGTACGGCGACTTCTGCGCGGGGCGCCTGCTGACCGCTCGGCTGCGGACGGGCGGCGCGAGCGCGCGCGGCTCGCTCGGGCTGCGGGTGTCTTCGCTCTCCTCGTTCGGCGAGGACGACCGCGGCCGCGTCTACGCCGTGTCGCTCGAAGGCCCGGTCTACCGCCTCGACCCGCGGTGAGCTTGCTCGACCACCACGACGTGCTCGGCATCCGCGCCGGAAACCCCGGCCCGTTCACGCTGACGGGCACGAACACGTGGATCGTCGGCCGCGACCCGTCGTGGGTGGTGGACCCGGGGCCGGCGCTGCCGGACCACGTCGACGCGATCGCGGCCGAGGTCGAGGCGCGCGGCGGACTCGGCGGGATCGCGCTCACGCACGACCATCTCGACCACGCGGAGGCGGTGCCGGCGCTGCGCGAGCGCTTCGCGCCGGCACCGCTGGCCGGGGCGGGCGGCGCGGCCGACCTGCCGCTGCGCGACGGCCTGCGGGCCGGGCCGCTGGAGGCGCTCGCGACGCCCGGCCACGCGCCCGACCACCTCGCGTTCCTGCTCCTCCCGGCTGGCCACACGGGCGCAGACGGCCAAGCGGCGGCCGCTGCGATCGCCTTCACGGGCGACGCCGTGCTCGGCGAGGGCAGCGTCTTCATCGCGCCCGACCCGGGCGCGCTGGCCGGATATCTCGACGGGTTGCGCCGCCTGCGCGAGCGCGCGCCGGCGCTCATCTGCCCCGGCCACGGCCCGCTCGTCGAGGACCCGGCATCGAAGATCGACGAGTACGTCGCGCACCGGTTGGAGCGCGAGCACCGACTGCTCGGCGCGCTCGACGCCGGCGCACGCACGATCGACGAGCTGCTCGACGCGACCTGGTCCGACGCGCCCGTGCTGCTGCGTCCGGCCGCGGCGGTCACGCTCGCCGCGCACCTCGACAAGCTGGCTGACGAGGGCCGCCTGCCGGACGGGGTGCAGCGGCCCGAGCGGCCGCCGTGGCTGCCGTGAGCGCCGGCGCGGGTCGGGTTCTCAGGCGCGCCGCCTGCCGGCGCTGACGCAGGCGTCCCAGCCGGCCATCGCGCAGTCGATCACGCCCTGCACGGTCGCGCGCGAGGCGCCGGCGCGCGCCTGGAGCGAGAGGCCGGCGAGCAGCGTGTCGACGTACAGCGCGAGCAGCCCGACCTCTGCGTCGGCGGGCAGGTCGCCGGCCGTCACGTCCCGTGCGAGGCGCTCGCGCAGTGCCACGGCGGTCTGCTCGCGCATCCGTGCGAGGTAGGCGGCGTCGTCGGCGTCGCCGGTCCACTCCGCGGCGGCGAGCACGACGAGGCAGCCGCGCGGATTCGCCGGGTCGGTGTAGGCGTCGGCGTGGCTCCGCAGCAGCGCCGCGACCGCCGCGCGGGCGCTCGGCGCGTCGCGCAGCGCCTGCTCGGTCGCGGCGCCTGCCAGCCGGTCGTAGCGGTCCACCGCCTCGCGGAACAGCTCCTGCTTGGAGCCGAACGCGGCGTAGAGGCTCGGCGCGTTGACGCCGGTGGCGGCGGTCAGGTCGACGATCGAGGTGTCACGATAGCCGTGCTCCCAGAACGACCGCATCGCGCGGTCGAGCGCCTGCTCGCGATCGAACGCCCTCGGTCGGCCGCGCCGCGCGGGCGTCGCCGGGGATCGGGTTTCTGTATCAGTCATTACAGAAATGATACACTGTGACTTTCGTAATGAACGCTACAGAAAAGGACGGCGAGCGCGATGGCCTGGGTGCTCCTGATCACCGCAGGACTGCTGGAGATCGTATGGGCGATCGCGCTCAAGCAGGCGGACGGCTTCAGCCACCTCGGCTGGAGCGTTCTCGGCCTCGTCGTCGCGATGCTCAGCCTCGCGCTGCTGACGGCGGCACTGACGCGGCTGCCGGTGGGGACCGCCTACGCGGTGTGGGTCGGGATCGGCTCGCTCGGCGTCGCCGCGGTGGGGATCGCTCTGCTCGGCGAGCCGGCGACCGCGGGGCGCGTCGGCTTCCTGCTGCTGATCGCGGTCGGCGTCGCCGGGCTCAAGCTGACGGAGGCGTGACGCTCAGGTGGCGCGCGCCGCGAGCCGCCGCTGCGCCAGCGCGTTCGCGGCGACGAGCGGGGTGACGCCGGCGGCGTCGGCGGCGTCGAGCACCTCGGCGAGCGTCGCGCCGATCGCGCGGCAGTCGCGGCGGGCGGTCGCGGCGTCGTAGCCGGCGGGCCGCAGCTCGACGGCGATGTTGACGATCCCGCCGGCGTTGACGACGAAGTCGGGCGCCCACAGGATCCCGCGCGCGGCGAGCAGGTCCGCGATCCGCTCCTCGCTCAGCTGGTTGTTGGCGGCGCCGGCGATCGCTCGGCAGCGCAGGCGCGGCACCGCGTCCGCGTCGAGGATCGCGCCGAGCGCGCACGGCGACAGCACGTCGACCTTTGCGGTGAGTGCGCGCCCCGGCGTCGTCCAGCGTGCGCCCAGGTCCTGCGCGAGGGCGCGCTTCGCCGGGTCGACGTCCGTCACGACGAGCCGCGCACCGGCGCGCGCACACAGCGTCGCGACGCGCGAGCCGACGTGACCGAGGCCGAGCACGGCCACCGCGCGGCCGTGCAACGACGGGCTGCCGAACAGGCGCTCGCAGAGCGTGGCGATCGAGGCGAGCACGCCGATCGCGGTGAACGGGCTCGGGTCGCCGGAGCCGCCACGCCGCGTCGAGAGCCCGGTCACGTGGCGTGTGCGCGATGCCATCACCGGCATGTCGCGGCTGCTGATGCCGACGTCCTCGGCGGTCATGTATCGGCCGCCGAGCGTCTCGACCGTGTCGCCGAAGTCCAGCAGCGCGTCACGGCGAGGCACACCGGTCAGGCGCATGCCGGGCGGCAGCGCGATCACGCCCTTGCCGCCGCCGAGCGGCAGGTCGGCGCAGGCCGCCTTGTAGGTCATTGCGCGTGACAGGCGCAGCACGTCGCGCGCGGCGTGGTGCACGTTGGCATACGTCCACAGGCGGCAGCCGCCGAGCGACGGCCCGCGCGCCGTCGAGTGGATCGCGATCATCACGGGAAACCCGGAGCGCCGTCCGCGCCGGACGTAGAGCTCCTCGTGGTCGAGTGGGGGCAGTGAGGCGCCGATGGCGCGCGACGTTACCAGCGCCTGCGCGCCAGCCGAGCGGGCGTCAACGGCGCGGCGGCACGTACGTCGCGCCGCCCGTCGCGGCGGACGTCGGCGGTGCCGCCGTCGCCGGTGGTGAGACGGGAGGCGCGGGAGCCGACGTGCTCGCGGCCGGTGGCGGGATGGGTGCCGGTTCGGTCGTGCCGCTCGCCGGGGGCGGCTCGGGCGTCGTGGCGGCCGGGGGAGGCGTGCCCGTTCCGCCGATCCCGGCTCCGTCGCCCTCGCCGGGCAGCGGCTCGACCGGCGGCGTCGCCGGGGGCGTCAGCGGCTCGAGCGCCGGATCGGCCGGTGCGGCCGCGCCGCCGTTGCCGGTCCCGTCAACGTCGATGCCGAGCGCCGGGACGACCGGCTCGACGGTGCTCGCCGCCGGCGGAGCGATCCGCAGCCGCAGTGTGCTCGCATCGGTCGCCGGCAGCTCTCTGACACCAGGCAGCAGCGCGCCGGAGGCAGCGCCAGTGGACGTGAGCAGCTCTTGGGCCGGAGCGGTCGCCGCCTGTGCTGGCGCGGCGTGTTGGACCACCGGCTGCTTGTCGGGCGTGATGACGTTGCGGACCTCGACCGCGCCGCCGGCGCCGACGACCGCGACCGCGACGACCGCCGCCACGTGCGAGACGGAGAGTCCCGCGACGCCGGCTCCGGCGCCCGCGGCAGCAGCGCCAACGCCCGCGCCGGTCGCTGCCGTGGCCGCGCCGCCACCGGCGACGGTCGCGCCGCCGACCCCACCACTGCCGACGCCAATGCCCAGCAGCTTCGCGAGCAGCGCGACCGGCCCGATCACGGGCACGAGCGCGGCGAGGCGCGCGTCGAGCGCCTTCAGCTCTCTGCGGTAGGCGCGGCAGGCAGTGCAGTCGCTCATGTGCCGCCGCGCGAGGCCGCTCGCGCGCACGCCGCGCTCGTGCGCGTCGGCGAGGTCCGTGCGGATCGCCGCGCATGCGGTGTCGCGCGCCTCGGAGGCCCGCGCGAGACCGATGCGAGCGCGCACCAGCAGCGACTTGACGGCCGGCACCGTCACGTCGAGCGCGTTCGACAGGTCCTGGTACGTCATCCCCGACAGCTCGCGCATCAGCAGGGCCGAGCGCTGCTGCTCGGGCAGTCGCTGCACGTCCTCGACGAGGCGTCGCAGCGATTCGCGCTGCTCGACGGCCGCCATCGGATCGCAGTCCTGCGCCGGCAGCGAGTCCAAGATCTCCGGGGAGGCGCCGGCTGCGCCGGCCGGCCGCCGCAGCTCGTCGATGCAGCGATTGTGCGCGATGCGGTAAAGCCAGGCGCGCAGCGACACGTCGCGCTCGTTCGCCCGCAGCGCCGCGTAGGCGCGCACGAACACGTCCTGCAGCACGTCCTCGGCGTCGGCGCGCGAGCTGCCGAGCATCTGCCGCGCGTACGCCAGCAGCCGCGTGCGGAAGCGGTCGTGGATGACGCGGAACGCCTCCTCGTTGCCGGCGCGGAAGAGCCGCACGAGCTGGTCGTCGGAGCGCAACCGCAGCAGTGGCCCCGTGACGAGCTTCCCCCGCTGGGGGATGGGCACTGCGGTCGCCGCTGGGATCGTCGAGGCCTCCACGCTTCCTCCTTGATCGCTCAACGGAGCCTAAAGCACCGAGTTGCGCATTTCCTCTTCACGCGAGGTTCGCCATCACGTGCTTGACCTGCGTGTAGTCCTCGAAGCCGTACTTCGAGAGGTCCTTTCCGTAGCCGGACTGCTTGAAGCCGCCGTGCGGCATCTCGCTCACGAGCGGGATGTGGTCGTTGATCCAGACGGCCCCGAACCTGAGCGCCCTCGCCATCCGCAGCGCCCGGCCGACGTTCTGCGTCCAGACCGAGGACGCGAGTCCGTAGGGGGTCCCGTTCGCCCACGCGATCGCCTCCGCCTCGTCGCTGAAGCGCTGCACCGTGATCACGGGGCCGAAGATCTCGCGCTGGATCATCTCGTCGTCCTGCTGCAAACCAGCGACGACGGTCGGCTCGTAGTAGAAGCCCGGGCGGTCGGCCTCGCGTCCGCCGACGACGACCTCGGCGCCGCCCGGCCGCCGCTCCAGGAAGCCGCCGACGCGCTCGCGCTGGCGGGCGGAGTTGAGCGGGCCGAGCGTCGTGTCCGGCGAGAGCGTGTCGCCGAGCACGAGCCCCTTCGCCTGCTCGGCGAGCCCCGCGACGACGTCGTCGTGCACGCCACCGCCGACCAGCACGCGCGTCGCCGCCGTGCAGTCCTGCCCGGCGTTGTAGTAGCCGGTGCCGGCGATCGTCTCCAGCGCGACGTCGAGGTCGGCGTCGTCGAACACCACGACCGGCGCCTTGCCGCCCAGCTCCAGGTGCACGCGCTTGAGCGTGTCGGCCGCCGCGCGCGCGATCCACTTGCCCGTCTCGACGCTGCCGGTGAGCGAGACCATGTCGACCTCGGGATGCGTCACGAGCGCCTGCCCGGCCGGGTCGCCGTGGCCGGCGATCACGTTCAGGACGCCCTTCGGCAGGTGCTCGGCGGCCAACTCGGCCAGCCGCAGCGTGGTGATCGGCGTCGTCTCGGCGGGCTTCAGCACGACGGTGTTGCCGGCCGCGAGCGCCGGCCCGATCTTCCATCCGGCCATCATCAGCGGGTAGTTCCAGGGCGCGATCTGGCCGACGACGCCGATCGCCTCGCGACGGACGAACGACGTGTGGTCGGCCATGTACTCGCCCGCTGAGAGGCCCTCCAGATGGCGCGCGGCGCCGGCGAAGAAGCGCAGGTTGTCGGCGACGACGGGGATCTCGTCTGCCTTCACGGCCTCGATCGGCTTGCCGGCGTCGAGCGCCTCGAGCTCGGCCAGCTCGTCGGCGTGCGCCTCGACCGCGTCGGCGATCCGCAGCAGTGCGAGCGAGCGCTCGCCGGGCGTGGCGCCGGCCCAGCCGTCGAACGCGCGGCGGGCGGCTTGCACGGCGCGGTCCACGTCGGCCGCGGACGACAGGGGCGCCGTGGCGATCTGCTCGCCGGTGGCCGGATTGAGGACGGGCTCGCTCCCCCCCTCCGCCGGGTCGACGTGCTCGCCGTCGACGAAGTTGCGCAGCGTGCGGGTGGCGGTTGCCATGGCGTTTGCTCCTCCTCCGGTCGCTGTCCGGAACGTACCACCGGTGCGCCGCGCCCAGTCAAATCAGCCCGCGGTGTCGACCAACAGCATCGCCCGGCCGCGCGTGTCCATGGGCCTGAAGCCGGCGTCCGCGAGCGCCTGCAGCAAGTGGTCGACGGCTATCTCCCTGTCGAGGAAGACCTTGTCGCCCCCGGCCGCACGCAGCGCGGCGATCGTCTCCTCGAGCTGTTCGGCGGTCGGCATCGATTCGGCGTTCGCGTACGGCGCGACGTTGACGACGCCGAGGTTCGCCCCGATCCGGTGACCGAGTAGGTTCAGGATCGCGACGGACTCGCCGCGGCGGGTGTGCTGGGCGACCAGCGGCTGGCCGAGCGGCTCGGCAAGTATCGGCCGAGTGGTGCGCTGGAGCCGCTGCACCTGTTCCCACGGCATCGGCGTCTGGACGAGCGAGCAAGCCATCGCGAGGAAGCCGAGCAGACAGGCTGTCGCTGCCACCGGCGGTCGGCGCCACGACGCCCCCGCGATGCTCCGCACGGCCGGAATCAGCAGCAGCGCCACCGTGAACGCCCATGGGAGGAACATCGCGGGCAGGCCGTCGGGCGTCGAGCGCCCGGCGAAGTAGGCGCCGACGCCGAGCCCGAACACGGCGCTCCACGCGAGCATGCCGGTCAGCAGGCGGTCGGGATCTGCGCGCAGGGCCCGCACGGTCGCGGTTCCGAGCGCGGCGACATATGTGAGGTAGATGACGACGTGGAGGCCGAGCGTCGGCATCGGATACTGCGCAAAGCCGCTCGACGCGAACAGCTCCGCATAGCGCACCAGCAGGCCCAGGTCCGGGAGCTCTCCCGCGCGTGCGAGGAGGAGTGCCGACACCAGCGCGAGGGCGGCCGCCAAGCCGCCGGCGGCCTCCAGCGCGAGGCGGCCCAGGCGCGCTCGGCTCAACGGGCCGCTCCACAGCAGCGCTGCGACCGTGGCGCCGAGCGCCGCGATCCCGGCGTCCGCGTTGTTGAGCATGACGACGCCGGCGACGAGGAAGATCGGCCATGCGCGACGCGGCCGATCGTCGCCCAGGTGGCGGGCGACGAGCCAGGCGAGGAATGACGGACCCGCGTAGCGCATCGGAAGGGTGCCGAAGTAGTTCGCCATCGTCTCGCGGTTCTGGGGCGTCCCCTCGAGCGTCAGCAGGCTCGTGGCGAGGACGGGCAGGAACAGCAGCAGGCCGCGGATCGAGCTCTGCGCCGCGCGCCGCAGCACGCCGTAGAGCGCCAGCATGGCGAGGCCGGTCGTGCCCAGCGCGAGCGCGAACCAGACGCCGACCGAGTCGGCGACCGCCGACATCGCGGCCGCGTAGGCGTACGGGAGCAGCGAGCCGTACTGCGCGGCGTAGTCCACCAGCGGCGAGCGGCCGTCGAGCACGGCGAACGTTTCGTCGAGCGTGAAGTAGTTGTTGTAGAGGACTTCCTGGTTGGCGCTCGCGATCGTGCCTTCCGTGTTGAAGGCGTGCAGCAGCCAGACGGCGATCGCGGCGATCGCGAGGCACGCGGTCACGATGCGCCACCGCCTCGACTCGGCCGTCCACCGGTCCACGGCTGCGCGCACGCGCGCGTCGCGGATCGCGGCCACGGCGCCGGCCGTGGCCGCAGTCGCCACGAGCAGCGTCGGCAGCGTGAAGAAGTCGTGCACCGCGGGGGCGAGCTTCGGCGACGGCACGATCGTGCCGAGCACCTCGTGCTGCGCCAGCAGGCACAGCCCGACGAACGCGACCGCGACGACCTGGACCGCGACGACGAGCACCTCCGCCGCCTCGGAGGCATGTCGCGGTCGGGCGCGAACGCCGGCGATCGTGAGCGCGGCGAGCAGCAGGGGCACGGCGAGTGCCATCAGGAAGCGCCCCTGCTCGCGGGGCTCGGGCAGCACCGCGAACTGATAGGCGGACCAGAAGCGTGCGGGGTCGGGCGTGAACAGTGCGTCGCCGAGCGGAGGGCCCAGCAGCGCGATCGCCAGCACGCCGATCACGGCGGCGGGAATCGCCGCCAGCCAGGCCGTCTCGTCGGCACCGAGCATCCGCCCACGCGCGGCGACCGCTCGCGCCCGGCCGGCATGCGCCGCGGGCGCCGGTGAGCGCGTCAGACGACCACCTCTCCCCCGAGAGCTACCCCCCATGGCAATAAACCTACTGCTTTGATGGCAGTCGAGGATCCGGATATCTGCACAGCGGCCGACCGTGCGCGCGCAGGTACGCTTCGCACCACGATGGATCCCGCGAACGGAGTCGGCATTCCCCTCGCCGTCGCGGCGGGGCTCGTGTCGTTCCTGTCGCCGTGCGTGCTGCCGCTCGTGCCGGGCTACATCGCGGCCGTCTCGGGCGTCGCGCCAGACCAGGCGCGCGCCGAGGGCGGGACGCGGCGCGTGCTCGTGCCGAGCCTCGTGTTCGTGCTGAGCTTCTCGACGATCTTCATCCTGCTCGGGCTCGGGGCGACGGCCGTCGGCTCGGCGCTGCAGGACCATCGCGAGACGCTCGAGAAGGTCTCCGCCGCGGTCATCATCGCGATGGGCCTCTTCTTCGTCGCCGCGCCGTTCGTCACGCGGCTCAACCGCGAGTTCCACGTCGGCGCGCTGATGGAGCGCGCGGGCCGCGGCGGACCGATCGTCGCCGGCGCCGCGTTCGCGATCGCGTGGACGCCCTGCATCGGGCCGACGCTCGGCGCGATCCTCAGCGCCGCTGCGCTGTCCGACTCGGCCGGTCACGGCGCGGTGCTGCTCGCCTTCTACTCGGCGGGCCTCGCGATTCCGTTCCTGTTGACGTCCCTCGCGTTTGGCAGCATGACGACCGCCTTCGGGGTCGTGAAGCGCCACTACGGCGTCATCATCGGACTCGGGGGCGTCGTGTTGATCGCCATGGGTGTCTTGATCTGGACCGGCGAGTTCTTCCGCCTCAACATCGAGGCGCAGAACCTGCTGAACGACCTCGGCCTGGACGTCTGGAACAGCGTGTGAGCGCGACGAGACGCACGCGCCCGCGCGCGAACGCGCGGCGCAGCGCACGCCAACCGGCGCGCTCGCCGTTCCCGCCGATCGCCGACTACGCGTTCCTGTCGGATTGTCACACCGGCGCGCTGCTCGCTCCCGACGGGTCGGTGGAGTGGCTGTGCGTGCCGCGCTTCGACGCGCCGTCGATCTTCGGTGCGCTGCTCGACCGCGGCGCCGGCGGCTTCCGGCTGGGCCCGTA
>DATHEP010000447.1:0-4887 GCA_035318525.1 Conexibacter sp. | reverse complement strand
TCGGCTCGCTCGCGGGCGGGGACGACGTGAACCAGGAGATCCCCATGTCCACCAACAGCTTCGACGCCAAGGCGACGCTGTCGGTCGGTGATCGCGACTACGAGATCTACCGGCTCGACGCGCTGCAGGCCGAGCACGACGTCGCGCGACTGCCGTTCTCGCTGAAGATCCTGCTCGAGAACCTGCTGCGCAACGAGGACGGCGAGACGATCCGCGCCGACGACGTCGTCGCGCTCGCGCGCTGGGACGCGAGAGCGCAGCCGAGCAAGGAGATCGCGTTCACGCCCGCGCGCGTCGTGATGCAGGACTTCACCGGCGTGCCGGCCGTCGTCGACCTCGCCGCGATGCGCGACGCGATGGCCGCGATGGGCGGCGACCCGTCGCAGATCAACCCGCTCGTGCCGGCCGAGCTGGTGATCGACCACTCGGTGCAGGTGGACGAGTTCGGCACGCGCTACGCGTTCGACGCGAACGCGAAGCTGGAGTTCGAGCGCAACCAGGAGCGCTACGCGTTCCTGCGCTGGGGCCAGGGTGCCTTCGAGGGCTTCAAGGTCGTGCCGCCGGACACCGGCATCGTCCATCAGGTCAACCTGGAGTACCTGGCGCGGGTCGTGTTCGTGAACGACGCGCTCGGCCAGGCGTACCCCGACACGCTCGTCGGCACCGACTCGCACACGACGATGGTCAACGGCCTCGGCGTGCTCGGCTGGGGCGTCGGCGGCATTGAGGCCGAGGCGGCGATGCTCGGCCAGCCGATGTCGATGCTGATCCCGCAGGTGATCGGCTTCAAGCTGACCGGCGCGCTGCGCGAGGGCGCGACCGCGACCGACCTCGTGCTCACCGTGACGGAGCTGCTGCGCAGACACGGCGTCGTCGGCAAGTTCGTCGAGTTCTACGGCGCCGGCGTCTCGCGGCTGCCGCTCGCCGACCGCGCGACGATCGGCAACATGTCGCCGGAGTTCGGCTCGACCTGCGCGATCTTCCCGATCGACGCCGAGACGCTGCGGTACATGGAGTTCACGGGCCGCGCGCCCGAGCAGATCGCGCTCGTCGAGGCGTACGCGAGAGCGCAGGGGCTGTGGCACGACGAGCACAGCGAGGAGCCGACCTACAGCGAGACGCTGGAGCTGGACCTGGGCGAGGTCGTCCCGTCGATCGCAGGCCCCAAGCGCCCGCAGGACCGCATCGCGCTGACCGACGCGCAGCCGGCCTTCCGCGAGGCGCTCCAGGGCTACGCGCCGGAGCGCAACGGCGGCGACGAGGGCCTCGAGGAGACGTTCCCCGCCAGCGACCCGACCGCCGGACAGGACCCGTCGAACGGAGCTCCCACGGCCCAGTACGCCGATCGGGCGGGTGGCGCGGGTGAGACGATTTCCGCGGCCCCGCCCGCGGAATCGTCTTCACCGGCGACAGGACCCGCCCGCAGCAGCGCCGGGACCCTGGCCCGCACCGCCATCCCGGTCACGCTGCAAGACGGCACCGAGACGACGCTCGACCACGGGCGCGTGGTGATCGCCGCGATCACGAGCTGCACGAACACCTCAAATCCCTCGGTGATGCTCGGTGCCGGCCTGCTCGCGCGCAACGCGGTGCAGCGCGGTTTGAGAACGAAGCCGTGGGTGAAGACGTCGCTCGCGCCCGGCTCGAAGGTCGTGACCGAGTACTACGAGCGCGCCGGCCTCACCGGCGACCTCGACGCGCTCGGCTTCAACCTCGTCGGCTACGGCTGCACGACCTGCATCGGCAACTCGGGGCCGCTGCCGGCGGAGATCTCCGCGGTGGTGAACGACGCCGACCTGGCGGTCTGCTCGGTGCTGTCGGGCAACCGCAACTTCGAGGGGCGCATCAACCCCGACGTGAAGATGAACTACCTCGCGTCGCCGCCGCTCGTGGTCGCGTACGCGCTCGCCGGGTCGATGGACGTCGACCTGCAGAACGACCCGCTCGGCGAGGACGCCGACGGCAACCCGGTCTACCTGCGCGAGATCTGGCCTTCCGCGGAGGAGGTCGCGCAGACGATCGAGCAGGCTGTTCAGTCGGACATGTTCCGCAAGTCGTACGACGGCGTCTACGCGGGCGACGAGCGCTGGCGCGGGCTGGAGGTTCCCGGCGGAGACCGCTTCGCGTGGGATGACTCCTCGACCTACGTGCAGAACCCGCCGTACTTCGTCGACCTGCCGGCTGAGCCGGCACCGGTGACCGACATCACGGGCGCGCGCGTGCTCGCGCTGCTCGGCGACTCGGTGACGACCGACCACATCTCGCCCGCGGGCGCGATCAAGCCCGACAGCCCGGCCGGCCGCTACCTCCAGACCCACGGCGTCGACCGCAAGGACTTCAACTCCTACGGCGCGCGGCGCGGCAACCACGAGGTGATGATGCGCGGCACGTTCGCGAACATTCGCCTGAGGAACCTGCTGGACTCGGATCCCGCCCTCCCCGAGGGCGGGGTCACGCTGTACCTCGGCGGTGACGGCGAGCCCGAGCAGATGGCGATCTACGACGCCGCGATGAAGTACGCCGAGACCGGCACGCCTCTCGTGGTCCTCGGCGGCAAGGAGTACGGGTCGGGCTCGTCGCGCGACTGGGCTGCCAAGGGCACGAACCTGCTGGGCGTGCGCGCGGTGATCGCCGAGAGCTTCGAGCGCATCCACCGCTCGAACCTCGTCGGCATGGGCGTCCTGCCGCTGCAGTTCGCGGACGGCGAGTCGGCTGCCTCGCTCGGCCTCACCGGCCACGAGGCGTTCTCGATCTCCGGCATCGCAGGCGTCGGCGACGTCCCCCGCGAGCTGACCGTCCACGCCGACGAGACGCAGTTCCAGGTCACGGTTCGCATCGACACGCCCAAGGAGCAGCGCTACTACCGCAACGGCGGCATCCTGCCGTTCGTCCTTCGGCAGTTGCTGGCGCAAGGCTGAGACGGTGGGGGGCGCGGCGTCGCGCCGGCCCCCCACTGCAGCTCGGGCGCGCCCTAGTCGATTAGGATCGCGCCCTGCGGCGGCGTGACTCTGCCGGCGCCGCTGACTTCCACTATTTCAGGACAGAGCGCCCCGCCCGTCTTCGCGATCGCGTTCGGCGTGATGAACGCCTCGGGGTTGAATATTCTGCCTCCACCGTCTTCGACGGGCGGAATCGTCAGTAGTAGGTCAACTATGCCTCTGTATAGGCAGGCGCCGATTATGACCGGCTCGACGACCTGGAACGCAAACCCTAGCTTGCGGAAGCGGATGCCGGTTATGGCCGGTAGCATTCCTAGGAAGGCCTGATAGCGCAGCGATATCGGAGTTTCCTGATCGACTAGGATCGTCACTGCGGCGAAGCCGCCGAAGTTCGTCACGCAGCCTTCCGTCGCGCCTTCTTCGATCCGCCCCATTCTGCCTTCGGGTAGTCTGCCCGCGTTGGCTTTGCTTATGACTGACGCGAGTCTGCCGTTCAGGGTGAGTCTGCATATTATTCTTACTTCACCGCCAAAGGCTCTGATGGTGAAGCCTTCGACGACCTTCTGTATTGGGCCTCCCGGGATTCTTATCGCTCTTGTCGCCGCTGCTGGGCTCGCCGCCACGGCGAGCGCGCAGAGTGCGGCGCCGAGGGCCGCGAGCAGACGCGGGTGACGGACCATGCTGGCCTCCAATCCTCGCCCCGGGCCGTCCCGGGGCGGTCGGTTTGCGGAGCACCGAGAACGGACCGGGGACGCCGCAGCTCAGGGCGCAGCCATCTCGCTGACCTTAGCAGCGGCGTCTCGGCGCAAGAGGCGGTCGGAGCGGGCAGACTCCCTGCATGGGAGGAGCCCGGTCCCGCCGCCTCGTCGGCGCCTCGCTCGTGACCGCGCTGACGGCGGTCCTCGGCGTGGGCGCTGCCTCTGCCGATCCGCTCGACCGCTGCGGCATCGCGGCGAAGGACCGCACGCTGTGCGGTCGCGTCGTCGTCCCGCTCGACCGCTCGGGAGCGCTTGCGGGCAGCGTGAGCCTGCGCGTGCGCGCGCTGTCGCCCGCGCGGGGCGCCGCGGCCACCGGCACGGTGCTCGCGCTCGCCGGCGGCCCGGGTCAGGCGGCGGTGCCGCTGCTCGAGGACTTCGCGAGCGTGCTCGCGCCGGGGCTGCGGACGCGGCGGCTCGTCACGTTCGATCAGCGCGGGACCGGAGGATCCGGGCGGCTTCGCTGCACGGCGCTGTCCGCTCGCGGGTCGCTCGCGGAGGTCATCGGACGCTGCGCGAGCGAGCTGGGACCGCGGCGCACGACGTACACGACGGCGACGTCGGTCGCCGACATCGAGTCGGTGCGGGCGGCGCTCGGCGTCGAGCGGCTGATCCTCTACGGCGCCTCCTACGGGACGAAGGTCGCGCTGCTGTACGCGGCGACGTACCCGCAGCACGTCGAGCGGCTCGTGCTCGACTCGGTCGTGCCGCCGGAGGGGATCGACCCGTTCCAGCGTGCGACGCTCGCATCGATCCCGCGTGTGCTGCGCACGCTGTGCGCCGCCGACTGCGGCTTCACGCGCAGCGCGGCCGCGGACGTGGCCCAGCTTGCGCACCGGCTCGCGCGCAGCCCGCTGCGCGGGACGGCGATCGACGGCAGCGGTCGCCCGCACCGCGCCGCGATCGGCGAGCCGGGGCTGCTCGCGCTGCTGCTCACCGGCGACTTCGACCGCTTCCTGCGCGCCGCGACCCCCGCGGCCGTACGTGCTGCCCTCGACGGCGACGCGGCGCCGCTGCTGCGCCTGGCGGCGCGCAGCGCGCCTGACGCGCTGGCGACGAGCGGCGACAGCGACGCGCTCTACGCCGCGACGACCTGCGAGGACGGCGGGGTTCCGTGGGCGCCGGGGACGCCGATGGCGCAGCGCCGCGCAGCCGTCGAGGCGGCCGCGCGCGCGATCCCGGACGCCGACTTC
>DATHEP010000446.1:0-6655 GCA_035318525.1 Conexibacter sp. | reverse complement strand
CACTCGCGGATCTGGTCGTGGAACTGCGGCAGGTCCGGATGGCTCGCGTACGGTGCGAGCGAGGTCGCGAGCCGATACATGCGGATCTCGTGGCGATCGAGGTAGTCGAGGATGCGCCGCAGGTGGCCGAGCGAGTGGCGTAGATGCGGCCCGGACGTCCAGCGGCGCGTGTCATGCGACGGGAGGCCGCCCTCGCCGAGCACCTTGACGGCGAAGCCGAGGCGGTGCCGGGTGGCCGGGGGCCGCTGCATGTGGTGAGGATGCCAGCGGGAGCGACGGCCCTGGGCGAGCTGCGATGTCCTCGGACCGCGGTGGTGTGGCGCGCGCGTGTCGCGGGTACCACAGGCCGGCGAAACCGACGAACCGGCGAATGGAGTGAAGATGAACGATCGTGCGCCGATCCAGACCGGGGCCATGCTCGTGGGCCTCACCTTCCTGGTCGTGGGCATCGCGGGGTTCATCCCCGGGATCACGACGAACCTCTACGACGGCCTCGAGTTCGCCGGGCACGACGGAGACGCCGAGCTGCTGGGGATCTTCGAGGTGAGCGTCCTCCACAATCTCGTCCATCTGCTGTTCGGCGTGGCAGGCCTCGCGCTCGCGCGGACGCGCGACGGGTCGCGCCTGTTCCTCGTGGGCGGCGGCGCGATCTATCTCGTGCTGTGGCTGTACGGGCTCGTGATCGACAAGCAGGGCGACGCCAACTTCGTCCCGCTCAACAGCGCTGACGACTGGCTGCACTTCGCGCTCGGCGTCGGCATGATCGGGCTCGGGCTGACGCTCAGGCGCGAGGTAGCGCCGCCTCCCGCCACGCCGCACGGCGCGTACTGACGGTCGCCGGGCGGCGGGCGGCACGGCGCAACTCTCGCCATCGCAGGTGTTGGAGCGGGACATGGGGACGTGCCCACCCAGCGGGACGGTGCGCGCCCGGCGGGCGACGACGCTCGCCGTCGTGGCGCTGCTCGCGTGGCTGCTGGCCGCGACGGCGCCCGGGCCCGCGAGCGCGGTCGAGCTCGGCGTCTCCGACTCGGACGCGCCGACGGTCGTGGAGCCGCACTGGCCGTCGCTCGGCGTCACGCGCGCGCGGATCGTCGTGCCCTACGACATCGCGACGACGAACGGCGCGGCCGGCGTCGAGCGGCGCGAGAACTTCGAGAGATACCGCGCCAACGCGGCGACGAGAGGCGTGAGCCTGCTCGTCGTCTTCGCGCACAGCCAGGACGAACCGGTCCCGGTCGCGCCGAGCGCCGACCAGTTCGCCGCGGGCTTCGCCGCCTTCCGCGCGAGATACCCGGAGCTGACGACGTTCGCCGCCTGGAACGAGCCGAACAACCGCGACACGGGCGAGTACGCGCTCGGCTCCCAGCCGCAGCTGGCGGCCGAGTACTGGTTGCGGGCACAGGCGAGCTGCCCCACGTGCACGGTCGTCGCCGGCGACTTCGCGGGGATCCCCGGCGACGACGCGTACGTCGACGCCTACCAGGCGCAGCTCGCGGCGGCGGGTGCCAGCCCCGCCGTGTGGGCCTTTCACGCGCACGCCGACGTCAACCGCTTCCAGGTGCTCGGCGTCAGCGACGCGCGCGTCTCGCGCTACTACCTGAGCAAGCTGCAGGGCCCGTGGGCCGGCTCGCGCATCTGGATCGACGAGGTCGGCGCGCGCTTCCGCGACGCGAGCGGGCTCGTGTGGGGCGACGCCTCACAGCGCGACGCGACGAGCCTCCTGCTCGGCCTCGCGACGCTCGACCCCCGCATCGAGGCGATCTACTACTACAACTTCTCGAACCAGTGCGCGACGCCCGGCGGCTGCGCGATCCAGGACCGCGGGCTCGTGTCGCCGACGCCCTTCAACGGCGTGGCGCCCGCCTACGACGCGATCAATCGCCGCCGCGCCGCCGCCGACGTGATCGCGAACCGCGGTCCCGTGATCGCGCCTGTCGCGGCGCTGCCGCCCGCGGTCGCGATCGACCAGCCGTCGCAGGGCGCTGCGCTGCGCACGCCGGCCGTCGCCTTCGCCGGGCGCGCCGCCGAGACGATCAACACGGAGCCGACCGTGACGCTGATGGTCTTCCCCGGCGCCGGCGACACGGAGAGCAGCGCGCCCGTGCAGACGCTGACCGCGCCCGTCGCCGGCAGACGCTGGTCGGTGACGACCGGGCCGCTCGCCGACGGCATCTACACCGCGCGCGCGGTGCAGGTCGGCAACCCGGACTCGACCGGGATCAGCGAGGACGTCGTCTTCACGGTCGACACGGTCGCGCCGACGACGGAGATCGCGGGCGGGCCGGGCGCCGTGAGCGGCGCGCGTACCCAGGCGTTTGCGTTCGCCGCCTCCGAGCCGGGCGCGACGTTCGTCTGCTCGCGCGACGGTCGCAGAGCCCGGCCGTGCACGTCGCCGGTCGAGCTGAGAGGGCTCACGCTCGGCGTCCACAGGTTCGCCGTCCGCGCGCGCGACGCAGCCGGCAACGTGCAGAGAACGCCGACGCGGGTCGACTGGCGGGTCGTGTCGCTCGCGACCGCGAGCGCGCCGCGGCTCGCCGCCGTCGCCCCGACACTCGCCGGCGGCCTGCCGATCGCGGCGGCGTGCGCCGACAGATGCCGCGTCACAGCGCAGCTCGACCTGCCCGGTCGCCTGCTGCTCGCGCGCGCCGAGGTCAGACGCCCGCGCGCCGGCACGTTCGGCCTGCGCCTGCGCCCGCGCGGCAGCGCCGCCGCGGCGCTCGCCGGGACGACGAGAGCGACGGCGCGCCTCACGCTCGTGCTGCGCGCGCGTCGCTCCGAGCCGCTCGTCGTCAGACGGCCTGTGACGCTCGTGCGCGCGGGCGCGCTGCGCGCCGCCGCCGCGCGGGGCCTGCCGGTGACGGTCGCCTGCTCGAGCGCCTGCTCGGCGCGCAGCGGACTGTGGATCGCACACGACGTGGCGCGCCGCGTCCGCGCCACCGGCAGACCGGTCACGGGCGGCCGCGAGGGCCTCCCGCGCGGCGCGCGCTACGTGTCGCTCGGCGCCCGCGGAGCGACAAGGCGCGGCGCCGGCGCGAGCGACCTGACGCTGCGCGTCTACGGCACGCCCCGCGCGCGGCTGCCGCGCCTCTCGAGCGCCGCCACGCGCGTCACCGCGATCGTGCGCGGGCCGGGCACCGACGCCCGCGCACTCAGCTGGCCGCTGCTGCTGCCGCGCTGAGCGGCGCGCTCGTCGCGGCTCGTCAGCCAGGCGACAGGATCGCCGACGGGCTTCCGGCGACGCTGTGCGCGTCTTGGCCCGAGACGGCCCGCCAGCCGGCGAGCGTTGTGCGGCTGCCGTTCCAGGCGAAGTGGCGGGCGCTCGCGTCGGTCGAGCAGACCCGGTTCGCGTCGGAGGTCAGGCCGCCGAGCCGGCTCGCGTCGTTGACCCACAGCGCGACGCCGAGCGCGTCCGCGTTCGCGTAGCAGAGGACGTTGTCGCGCAGATCGAGCGACGCGGCGGCGTTGACGAACACGGCGGACGCGTCGCCGGAGGTCGTCGAGCGGCCGGTCTGGACGATCGTGTTGGCCCACAGGCGGGCGCGTGCCGCCGTCGCGCCGGCGGTCAGGAAGACGAGGTGCTGCGCGCGCCCGTCGATCGCGTTGCCCTCGACGGTCACCGCCGCCGGGTTGTCGCTCAGGACGATCCCGTAGCGACCGTTCGTGATCCGGTTGCGTCGCACGACGCCGGGGCCGCCAGCCAGCTTCAGGTTGGCGCCGCCGTTGTCGCGCAGCTCGTTGTCCTGGATCGTCCAGCCGCTCGACTCGGCGGCCGCGTAGACGCCGTGCTCGTAGGGCCCGGGGTCGCCGTTGGCGCCGATCTGGTTGTCCTCCACGAGTGCCCCGCTGCCGCCCAGTTGGATCCCGTCGCCGCCGTAGGCCCCGCCGCCGATCCCGTTCTCGGTGATCGCGTTGCCGGTGTAGCGCGCGCCGCTCGTCCCGGCCAGCTCGAGGATGCCGGTGCGGCCGTTGGCGACGATCGCCGAGCGCTCGACGCGCAGGCCGCTCGTCGCCTTCGCCTGGATCCCGGCGCCGGGGTTGGCGGTCACGACGAGGTCGCTCAGCGCGGTGCGCGGCGCGCTGTCGACCCATACGCCCTGCGAGCTGCCGCCACGCACGGTCATTCCTTCGACGACGACGTCGGAGACGCCGATCAGCTTGACCGCGTTCGCCGCGCCGGCGGCGTCGAGCACGACGCCCGGCTCCGCCGCGGCGAAGCGGAGCGGTGCGCTCGTCGTGCCGCTGTTGAGCGGGCGCAGCGTGCCGCGGTAGATGCCGGCGCGGACGCGGACCGTATCCCCGGCTCGTGCCTGCGCGCCGGCCGGCGCGAGCGTGCACCACGGCGTGGCCGCGCTGGTGACCTGGGTGACCGTGCGGGCGTCCGAGCAGCCGGCGTCGCCGACGTCGACCCACAAGTCGGCGGCGCGTGCAGCGGGGGCGGCCACCGCCGCGGCGACGACGGTCAGCGCGAGCGCGGCTGCGAGCTGGGCGGGGCGGGAGCGGCGGGTCACCACCCGGTGATCGGCCGGGCGGCCGGCAGCCTTATGACAACTGCACCGGCGTGTCAGGCGGGTGACGAGTCGGGCATGATGCCGCCCATGCACGTCTGTCTGATGATCGAGGGCCAGGAGAGCGTCTCGTGGGAGCAGTGGGTCGCGCTCGCGCGCGCCTGCGAGGCGCACGGGCTCGACGGTCTCTTCCGCTCCGACCACTACCTGTCCGTCGTCGACGACTGGGAGCGCGGCTCGCTCGACGCGTGGACGACGCTCGCCGGCCTCGCCGCCGTCACCTCCACGCTGCGGCTCGGGACGCTCGTCTCGCCGGCGACCTTCCGTCATCCGTCCGTGCTCGCGAAGTCGGTCGTGACCGTCGACCACATCTCCGGCGGACGGGTCGAGCTGGGGATCGGCGCCGGCTGGCACGAGCCCGAGCACACGAAGCTCGGCTTCCCCTTCCCGCCGACGCGCGAGCGGATCGACGCGCTCGCGGAGCAGCTCGAGATCGTCAGCCGGTCGTGGCGCGAGGCGCCGTTCTCGTTCGAGGGCGAGCACTTCCGCCTCGTCGACGCCGACCCGCGCCCGAAGCCCGTGCAGCGCCCGCGCCCGCCGCTGATCGTCGGCGGCATCGCGCGGCCGCGCAGCGTCGCGCTCGCCGCCCGCTGGGCGGACGAGTACAACACCGTCTACGCGACGCCGGAGGAGTGCCGCGAGCGGCGTGCACGCGTGGTCGAAGCCTGC
This sequence comes from Conexibacter sp., assembly GCA_035318525.1. Classification (GTDB taxonomy): domain Bacteria; phylum Actinomycetota; class Thermoleophilia; order Solirubrobacterales; family Solirubrobacteraceae; genus Conexibacter. The sequence goes on along the minus strand of DATHEP010000446.1, from coordinate 1,421 downwards.
GAGCAGGAGGGCCGCGAGCCGCTGCGCTTCTCGCTGATGACCGGCGTGCTGGTCGGCGCCGATCGCGACGACCTGCACGAGCGCGCCCGCCGCCTCGCGGCGCTGCGCGGCGACGAGCTGCCCGGCGGCGATCCGGCCGCCTACGTCACCGCGCTGCCGCCGAGCTGGATCGTCGGGACTCCGGACGAGGCGATCGCGCAGCTGCGCGCGCTGGAGGAGGCGGGCGTCGAGCGCGTGATGCTCCAGCACCTGCTGCACGCCGACCTCGAGCTCGTCGCGTTGCTGGGCGAGCAGGTCGCGCCGGCGGTGCGCTGACCGCGGCGTCTACGCCGGCCGCCGCCCGCGGAAGACCGTGAAGCCGCGGTCGCGCTCGATCGTCACCTCGGCGAGCCCGCCGTCCTGCAGCCAGGCGCGCAGCTCGCGGCTCGTGCCGAGCGCGCCGTTGCCGCCGCTGCGCTCGCCCTGGCCGAGCAGGAAGCGCTGGCGGTGCGAGCCCTCGGCGAGGAACGTCGAGCCGACGAGCGCGCCGCCCGGCTTCAGGCAGCGCACCAGCTCGGCTACGGCGGCTGCCGGTTCGGTGACCATGTGCAGGCCGCTGTAGGCGAGGCACAGGTCGGCACTTGCATCGGCGAGCGGCAGCTCGCGCATGTCCGCCTGCACCAGTTCGACCCCCAGCCCGTCGCCCTCGCGCGCGGCTGCGCGTCGGTCGAACCGCTCGAGCATCGGCCGGTCGACGTCGACCGCGACCCACCGCGCGCGCTGTCCGGGTCGCAGCCCACGCAGCGCGACCCCGCCGCCACACGGGACGTCGAGGATCGTCGCGCCGTCCCGCAGGTCGCCGATCGCAGCCATGCTCGCGTACAGCGGCGCGAGCTCGACGCCCCATACAACGTGCCCGATCACGCCCGCCAGCCACGGGCGCTCGATGTAGAAGTCGTAGAAGGCGCCGAACGGTCCGGCGCAGACGTTCGTGACCTCGGGCACGGTGCCGATTCTCCCGCGCGCGGCGAGGACGGCGCGCCGGATGACCGCAGGTCTGATGGGTGGCGCCCGGTGACGTTCCGCTCGGGGCGCTCGTGGTGGCGCGTCGCGTGCGTTGTGGGCATCGAGGGGGAGGGGGCAGGTGCCCGGGCGTTCGTGCGCTCGTTCGTCACGCGTCCGCCTGCGCAGCGCTCGCGTTCTCCGGTGCGCCCGCGCCGCACTGAATCGATGAGCGTCGGATTGGGGGTCCATATCACCCTCTTCGCGACACTCACTGTTGTGGATCGTCACGGTTTGCGCAGTCCACGCGAGCGGTGGCGCAAAGCAGACGCCCGCCGGGCGCCCCGGGACCGTGAGGCGCCATCCCGGGTGGCGCGCAAGCAGCCTGCTCACCCCCTTCCCCAGCCAACCGGCGCACGCGACGCACACACGACCGCCCC
>DATHEP010000445.1:0-2694 GCA_035318525.1 Conexibacter sp. | reverse complement strand
TTCCGCATCCGCCCGCCAAGGGCGGTGGGGGGAGTGTGGGGGGCGCCAGCCCCTCACACGAAGCGAGGGGGCTCGAAGCCCCCTCGCTTCGTGCCCCGCGCCGGGATGGCCACGGCCCGGGACGACCTCGGTCACCACGGGCCGTGGCCACGATGGGACTCGCCCGGCTCAGATCCAGGCGTTGCCCAGCGCTCGGCCCACCTCGTTCAACAACGCATGCAGCGCGACGATGCAGAACGCGGCGTCCGCGTTGTGCCGTCCTGCCGGGTCGGCGATCATCTGCGCGAACTGCGCAGCCCACGCGCAGGCCCGCCCCGTCTCATGCAGCCACTCCGCCGCCTCGTTCCACGACATCGTGTCCATGGTCAGCCTCACCTGACCCTCGCCGACCCAGCTATAGGCCCGTACGGCCGCCGCCGTGCGTCGCACCAGAAGCTGCTCCGGATCGTCGCGGGCTGGCTCAAACACGTCCACGCCAAGCGACAGGAGCACCCCGGCCTCGGCCGCGAGATCTGCTGCCTGGCGCACCCTCCTGCCGATCGCGGCCGGCACCCGCACGTGGCTCGCATGCCGCAGGGGCATCGCGTCCTTCGCCAGTACCGTGGCGGCAACGCGGAGCATCGCGCACAATCCGACCAGCACGTCACCGAGCTGTGCATCCGTCGCGCCGAGCACACGTGGGCGGAGCGCCTCCAGGTCCGCACCCTCAGAGTACGCCGCCCTGACCAGGCACCGCACCACATCGGGCGCCGTCATCTCCGACATCTCCATGTCTCCCTTCCGGGTCTCGAGTCTCGATCACTCCCAGCCGGCGCCGACCGCTCCAACCGCGGTTTCGGTGGCCGTCTCGCCGGCTGAGGCGCCGGGACTCTGCGGGCGCGGAGGTGTCAAGGCATCTTTCCCGCCTTGACACCTTCGTGCCCGTGGAGTCCCATAGCTCAGCCGGCGAGACGGCCGCCGAAACCGCACCACGCAACGCAACCAACGCGCAGCGGCGCGTGCACGGCGCCCGAAGGGTGCCGCGCACGCCAAAAGGACAGCAGCCGCAAAGCGGCTTCCGCACCCGGCCGCCAGGCCGCGTCGCCAGGCGGCACGAGGGGGGACGCACCCCGGCGAGCTGGCCGAGTGACAAGCGGACCGGCTGACGGGCGACGGGGCCTGGAAGGAGAGGTCCTCCTCTCCCCCCGCCACCACCCACCCGCCCGCCGGCCGGACTCCGTCAGCGCGGCAGCAGCTTCCGCGCCCGGAGCAGACCCTCGCCGATCTCCGCCAGCGCACTCGCCGCAGCGCCGTCCCGCCGCGCGACGTCGGTCCAGAGCGCGCTCGCGACCGCCTCGGTCCCCGCACAGACGAACCGTGCCCTGCCCAGCCACCGGAGCAGCTCCCGCATCGGCATCGCCGCAACCTCCGCCGCCAGCGCGTTCAGATCGATTCCCCGAGCGCTCTCCCGCGCCACCGGCGTCCGCCCTGCCGCAGCCAACAGCTTCTCCAGGCTGCCCGCGCCCGGCGCGTCCACCACGTACAGCCGCGTGGACGCCGCCCTGAACACCGGCTGGACGTCGAACAACGTCACCCCCGCCCGCGTGACGGTGTCCGCCATCACGTTCCCCACCAGGGACCGCGCCGGCTCCACCGCCGCACCGACCGCGTCCCCGACGACCATCACCAGCCGCTCCATCTCGACCAGCAACTCCGCCAGCACCGCCGGCGACGAGCTGGCCGCACACTCGCGCACCTGCGCGGCCGCCGGCATGAGCCCGTACGCCCTGCTGACCAGCGCGCAAGCGCGCATGTCGAGCTTCGTCTCCTGCATGACCTACCGCCCTTCGTCAGTCCGCGCGCACCCTGTTGCGCGCGCGGGTGCGGCGGCGCCCCGCGACGACATCGGTCATCGCGGGGCGCTGCCGCCCTCCTGTCGTTCCTGTCTCAGATCCCGGCGTCGATCAGCTCCCCGACCACCACGTCCAGCACGACACCGATCGAGAAGAGGGAGTGAGCCGCCTCCGCGTTGTAGCGCCGCGCCAGGGGCTGGAGCGCCCGGGCCAGGTTCGCCACCCGCTTGCAGGCCACCCGCGTCGCGACGAGCACCGCCAGCACATCCCCGGGCGACATGCTGTCCATGGCCAGCATCACCTGCGGCGCACTCACCGACATGTACGCGTGCATGGCCGCGCCCGTGCGTCCTGCCACGAGCTGCTCCACGTCATCGTCAGCCGGCTCCGGCGGGCGCTCGTGCGTGGTGAGCCACACCCGCGTGCCGGCCATCGCCGCGTGCCTCGCGCGGCCGGCCACCTTCCTGGAGCTGTGCTCCGGGACCTCCACGTGCTCGCCATCCTGCACGGGCACCGCCCGCCTCGCCAGTACGCTGGCCGCGACGTTCAGTGTCGCGAACAGGCCGAGCAACACGGTGCCGAGCTGTTGACCCGTGCCCTCCGCCACGCGCGCCCCCAGGCTCTCCAGCTCCGCAGCGTCGCCGTACGCCGCCTCCAACAGCCGCCGCAGCTCCGCAGCCGGCATCGTCTCCAACGCGTCCATACATCGCCCCTTCCGTCCTCCGACTTCCGACTTTCGATCCGGCCAGCCGACGCTCACCGCTCCAAGCGCGGTTTCGGTGGCCGCCTCGCCGGCTGAGGGCGACCCGACTCCGCGGGCGCGCAGGAGTCAAAGCACGCTCTTCGCTTTGACTCCTGCGCG
>DATHEP010000444.1:0-11102 GCA_035318525.1 Conexibacter sp. | reverse complement strand
CCGACAGTTCCGCGTCTTCCGTGATTGGGACGTTGAACGCGAACTGGATTGCCGGCAGGATCTCGCAGGTATCGAACACTTCTCTGATCAATCTTTCGATCCGTGCCCGCGATTCTCTCACGAGGGGTTCGTCGGCGAGTTCGGAACCGCCCTTTCTTATGACCATCGCACCCGAGTCGCCCTGCCATGCGAGCCACTGCGTCTTTATGAGGCCGGTGTACAGGACTTCGCCCACGCCCGGCACATCCACGGTGATCGACTGACCCGTGGCGTGCACCACCGACGCGGTGTACGCCGTCGTGCGCCCGACCTTCTCCAGCGTGGAGCCTGCCGAGGGCGCCGACGTTTCGACGTTGCTCCCTTCCGGGAGGAGCGTCACGTTGAGTTCTCTCAGCGTGGTGTTCATGCTCGTCAGCCAGACGTTGCCGAAGCCGTCGCCCGCGACGACCATCCCTATCGCTTTCCGTGTTTCCGGGTAGCTCGGGTTTTCGGATCTGATGCCCGGCGCTTTGAGTTCGACCCCACTGTATTCTCTCTGCGCTCTGACGCCGGCTTCGACCTGGGCTATCGCGGCGTCGACCGCCGTCGCGCCACCGGTTATTCTGACCCAGCGCTTCAGTCTTCCGATCTGGGTTTCTTCCGCCGTCTGTTCTTCTGTGCGGTCGAGCACGGCGGGCTGGTAGATCGGGTCTTCTCTCGGCGCGCTGTTGTTGTCGGCGATCACGTGGTTCGCCGCCAATATGCCGATCGTCGAGTCGGTGTTGTCTCTGACGATCGCGCTGAGCGTGCCGGCGTCCGGTTCTGCGTCCGAGAAGTTCGAGACGCCGCTGCCCCACCGCAGCCCTCGATACTTTTCCGGGAGCGCCGCCGGCCAGCCGTTCGCGTTCATCAGCACCGCACGCGCCTGGACGACGTCCGTCGGGCACAGGGTGCCGTCGACGTCGATCTCGACCGGGATCATCCGGCGGCGCGAGACGAGCCCCGGACGGCGCTTCTTTCTCACCATCACTGTGACAACCGGCTCGTCGGTCACCTTCCCGCCGCGGCGGCGATACCCGACGGCGGCGCCCGTGACGTTGTCGTCGTGCCCGAACAGCTCGAGGATGCGCTCGCTGGCACGGGCGAGCCGCGCACCGACCCCTGAATCCATCGCGCCCATTGATCAGCCCTCCACGACCGGCGTCACGCCGCGTCTGTTCATGATCGTCAGGCCACGGAGCCAGAGGCTCGCCTGGAGATCGGTCTTCGGGTCGATGCGGTCGGCCAGCGTCGCGCCCGCCACGGCGACCAGCGCCGTCAGGTCGGCGAGCTCCTCCTTGCCGGCCTTCGCGGCGATGCTGCCGAGCTGCGTGAGCAGCTCCTTCGTGTCGACGCCACCGAGCTTGCGGTCGAGCAGCAGCTGCGCGCCGCGCTCGGCCTGCTGGGCCCGCGCCGACGAGATGCGCCCTCGCGCCCTCGCGACCCGCTGGGCGGTCAGGTGCGCACTCGCCGGCTCGCTCTCGTATGTGTTGAGCCGGATCGGGAACACCGCACCGGCAGCCGCGACCTGCAGCACGATCGCCTCGACGTCGTCGAGCGGAGCCGTCCCCGCACGTGCCACGCCGCCGAACGCGACCGTCGCGGCCCCGGCTGCCGCGCCAGACGAGAGGAACGCGCGTCGGGACATCCACCCTCGTTGTTGAGTATCGCCTCTTGCTTCTGACAAGACGCCTTCCCCCGTAATAGACCACGGGTCCGTACGGACCCGTCTGGTTTCCCCCGTAGTCGAGCGCACGTCGGAGACGCGCACCTTTACCCCGACGAGCAGTCTGCTGGCGCAGCAGCGCTATGTCAAACGACGTCTGCGTTCAGACAACGGGCGACACTTCCTGCGCATTGCTCGTCGCATTCCAGAACGCGCCGTGGACGGCGGGGACGCGTTGAGCGTCCCCAGCCGTCCGACGGGCAGTGCCTAAAGCGCGCCCGCTCTGAACTGCCGCACGCGCGTTGTGTTGCCCGCGCCTTCGATCCCGGCGTAGCCTCTGCTGTACGTCGCGTCTCTTGCACTCAGCAGCTGTCTGTAGCCGCTGCCCGTGTTGATCCAGGCGTAGACCGTCCCGCCCTTGTCGACGAGCGCGAACGAGCTCTGCGGCGCGAGCGTGTATTCGCTCGCTCTCGCCAGCACCGTTCTCGTTCCCGACGCCCACTTCGTGAGCGTCACGTTGTAGAGGTCTTCTTCTTCTTCTTCACCGCTGTAGGTGAAGCGCAGCTCGTAGCCGCTCTGCGTGCTGCCCGGTTCGGCCATGTCCAGCCACACCGAGAACCAGCGGTTGGCGATTTCCGCGCCGACCGACAGCGTGCCCGCGACCGCGACGCCTCTGCCCGCGTCGGCGAAGCTCGTCGGATTCCAGTAGGCGCCGGAGACGACCGGGTACCCGTTGGACGGCGCCCACCCGCCCGACGTGCCGCTGCCCGCGACCAGGCCCGTATTGCTCGCCCACGCGAGTCTCGACCATCTGCCGCCGCCCGACAGCGGGTTCTGTGCCGTCCCGAAGGCGTCGAGCTGCGTCAGGCCGGCGAGCGCGGTGGCGATCCCGATCGTGGGGTCCTGCGTGTACGAGATCGCTCTCGAGCAGTCGGAGACGTTTTCGAGGTTGTCCGTCGCGGTCGCGTAGAAGCTCGTCGTCGTGCTTTCGGCGACGCTCACCTGGATGCCCGGCGAGGCGAATGCCGCAGCCGTGCCGGTCGCCGCCACCGATCCTCTGCACGTCGCATCCGTGTAGAGCTTCACCGTCGTCGCGCTCGCGGCGGTCCCGATCACGAAGGGAGCGAGGTTGTCGGACGGTGACGCCGGATTCGTTCTCGTCAGCGTCGGCGCCGCCGGCGCGAGCTGACCGGCCTTGAAGGTGGTCAGGGACGTCGCGAGGTCGGCGGCGGCGAGGGCGACGTTGCCGCTGTTGAACGTCGCGTCGCTCACGGTCAGCAGCTGCGTGAAGCCCGCGCCGGTGTTCGTCCAGGCCGAGACGGTGCCGCCCTCGTCGACGATCGCGAGCGAGCTTCTCACCGGGAACGTGTATTCACTTCTTCTCGCGAGCACCGTTGTCGCGTCCGACACCCACCTCGTCAACGTCACGTCGTAGAGTTCTTCTCCTTCTTCTTCGCCGACGTACGTGAAGCGCAGCTCATACCCCGACGTCGTGCCGCCGAGCTCGTTTCTCGCGTCGAGCCACAGCGAGAACCAGCGTCTGTTGGTCGGCGGGGGCACGGTCAACGTCGCGGCGGCGGCCGCGCCGCCGGAGGCGGCCGTGTACGAGGTGGTGGTGTAGTAAGCGCCGTTGGGTTCCGGGAAGGCGTTGTCGGAGCTCCAGCCGCTCGCAGTGTCGCTCCCCTTCGCCAGAGCTTCCCAGGCGATGTTGAACACGCCCCATCTGGTGGAGAACTGCGATCTCGAGGTCGCTTCGCCGTTGAACGACTGGATCGTCGGCAGCGCGCCGAGCTGCGCCGCGACCGTCGCCGCCTGAGCGTAGGCTGCTCCGGCGAAGGCGATCGCCAGTCCGGCGACCAGTGCGAGCAGGCCGCGGGTCAGCCGGCCGGCCCAGTGCGTCACGGTGACAGGTGGTCCGCGTTCAGACATCTCGTTCGTCCTTTCTCAAGGCCTCGTCCAGGCCGGTTTCAACGCTTCGGTACGCACGAACCCGTTGGCCATGCGCAGCGCCCCCCTCGTCGAACGGCTCCCCCGCCGTTCCCCCCGGTTCCGGCCGGACCCTAGCTGAGTTGGGCGCGTCCGCGCGCGGGTCACATCGGCGCACGCCTGACGCGGACGCGGCGCCCTCCCGACCAGCAGGAGAGCGCCGCGACGCGTCAGCGATGCACGGCTACCCGGCCCTGAGGGTGCGGATCCGGGTGGCGTTCCCCGCCCCGGCGATCCCCGCATAGCCTCTGCTGAACGCCGAGTCGCTCGCGCTCAGCAACTGGAAGAAGCCGGACCCGGTGTCGATCCACGCCGAGACCGTCCCGCCCTTGTCGACGAGCGCGAACGACTTCTGCGTCGCGAACGCGTAGCTCGACGTGGTCGCGAGCGTCGTTCTCGACCCGCTCACCCATTTCGACAGCGTCACGGTGTACGTGTTCGCCGCGGTCTGCGTGAAGCGCAGCTCGTAGCCGCTCTGGGCTCTTTCCGGTTCGGGCATGCTCAGCCACAGCGAGAACCATCGTTCGTTCGACCCCGGACTGACCGAGAGCGTGCCGGCGACGGCCGCCCCGCTGCCTTCGTCCGCGTATCTCGCCGCGTTCCAGAACGCGCCGTTGACCGCCGGGTACGCACTCAGCGGCCCCCAGCCGCCCGAGGTGCCTCTGCCGGCAACCCGGCCGGTAGCGGTCGCGAACGACAGCTGCGTCCATCTGCCGCCGCCCGACAACGGGTTCTCTTCCGTCGCGAACGCTTCGACGGTCGACAGGCTCCCGAGCTTCGCGCTCGTTTCGCTCTGCACCGGCTCGCCCGCTCTGAACTGCCGCACGCGCGTTATGTTGCCCGCGCCCTCGATCCCGACGTAGCCTCTGGAGAAGGTCGCGTCGTTTGCGGTCAGGAGCTGTCTGTAGCCCGTGCCCGTGTCGGTCCAGGCCGCGACCGTCGAGCCCGTGTCGACGAGCGCGAACGAGCTCTGTGTCGGGAGCGTGTGTTCGCTTCTCGCCAGCACGGTGCTGATGCCCGACACCCACTTCGTCAGCGTCACGTCGTAGACGTTTCCGCCGCCGACGTTGGTGAAGCGCAGCTCGTAGCCGCTCTTCGCGAGGGCCGGTTCGGGCGTGTCGAGCCACAGCGCGAAGTAGCGTTCGGTCGACGACGGACTGATCGAGAGCGTGGCCGCGACCGCGACGCCTCTGCCCGTGTCGGCGAAGGCCGTCGGGTTCCAGTACGCGCCGTGGACGGTCGGGAATTCTTCCACGGCCCCCCAGCCGCCGTTCGTTCCGCTGCCCTGCACCTGGCCCCGATGTCTCGCCCACTGGAGCTGCGTCCATCTGCCGCCGCCCGACAGCGGGTTCTCCGCCGTCGCGAACGCGTCGAGGACCGGCAGGCTCGCGAGCCCGGCGGGAATCACGCCCGCGACGGTTCTCTCCGTGTAAGAGATTCCCGTCGAGCAGTCGGAGACGTTTTCGAGGTTGTCCGTCGCGGTCGCGTAGAAGCTCGTCGTCGTGTTGTCCGCGAGGCTCACCTGCAGGCCCGGCGACGCGAACGCGGCGGCCGTGCCGGTCGCCGCCACCGTCCCTCTGCACGACGCATCCGTGTAGAGCTTCACCGTCGTTTCGCTCGCAGCGGTCCCGATCACGAACGGCGAGTTGTTGTCGGCCGGCGATGCCGGATTCGTGCTCGTCAACGTCGGCGCCGCCGGCGCGAGCTGACCGGCCTTGAAGGCGGTCAGGGACGTGAAGACGCTGTTGCTGCTGAGGCCGACGCTGCCGCTGTCGAAGGTCGAGTCGCTCGCTCTCAGCAGCTGCGTGAAGCCGGCGCCGGTGTTCGTCCAGGCCGAGACGGTGCCGCCCTCGTCGACGATCGCGAACGCGTCGCCTTCGTTGAAGGTGACGTTTTCCTGCGAGACGAGAACCGTCTCGGCGCCCCCCGACCACTTCGCGAGCGTGACCGTGTACGTTTCTTCTTCCACGTAGGTGAAGCGCAGCTCGTACCCCGATCTGAGTTCGTTTCTCGCGTCGACCCACAGCGAGAAGCTGCGCGACGGTGTTTCGGGGCTGACGCCAAGCGTGGCGGCAGCGGCCGCGCCGCCGGAGGCAGCCGTGTACGAGGCGGTGTTGTAGAACGCGCCGTTGGCGTTCGGGTAGGCGTTGTCGGAGCTCCAGCCGGTGGCTGTGTCGCTCCCCTTCTGGCCTTGGAAGGCGAAGTGGAACGCGGTCCATCTGGATGCGAACTGCGATCTCGAGGTCGCTTCGCCGTTGAACGGCTGGATCGTCGGCAGCGATGCGATCTTCTGGGCGACGGTCGTCGCCGCCCCCGCGCTCGCGCTGACGCCCGCGAGGACGAGCAGCGTCAGTACGACGGCAAGCGCGATCAGACCGCGCGTCCGCCGCCCGCGACCTCGCGCGACGGCGACTGGCGGACCACGTTCGGGCATTTCCGGTCCTTTCGACGGGCCTCTCTCCGAGGCCATCTGGTCTTCTCCTCACGAGAGCAGAGGACCCGGCGCCCGCTCAGCTTCGAGCACGCCGACGCCAACCGGACTGCAACCCCCAAGTTCGCTCCTCCTGCCCCCGATTCGTCGCGCAGATTACAGGTTCCGGTGCGATAAGGCGCGGGACCAAGCGCGCACGCGCCTCGCATCGCAGCGCTCACGCGACTCTGCAACTGCCAGTTGCAGAAGTCAGGGCGCGGGGATTCGAACCCGGGACCTCCCGCTCCCAAAGGTGGTCCTCGGTGTCCAGTATTTCGATGCTCGCGCGAGGCCCGCCAAGTGCTACCCGCAGCGTACCCGCGACAAGGCCGCGTCCCAGAAGCAACTCTGGGCAAAAGAAAACCCCGCGGTCAGCGGGGCGTTCTTGAGGGTGAGCGACGGGACTTGAACCCGCGACCGCCTGGACCACAACCAGGAGCTCTACCAGCTGAGCTACGCCCACCATGGGTCGAAATGGACTGTACCAGCGGGGATTTCAAGCTGCGCGCCGGTCCAGAGCTGCACGTCGCGCTCGCCGGCAGGCGTCGCGCGGTAACGAACCAGCTCCCGCGTCGAGTCGGCGCCGACGCCCTCCTCGGACGCTTCCACGAGGCCGTCGCGCGCAAGTCGGTCGAGCGCTTCGTACACCGATGCCCGGCGCTGCCCGAGCCGAGCGCTGTAGCGCCGCAGGACGCGACTTCCGATCTCGTAGCCGTGGCCTGACTGCTCAGCGACGAGTTTCTAACACTGCACGGTCGAACGACAGAGCAGCCCTCCTCGTGTTCCCGTCCCGAGACACCTTCGCAGCCTCCCATAGAACCGCGACGTTCGGTGAACAGACTATTGAAGCAATACCCCGAACGGCAACCGCTAACGGTGGTGCACCTGATTTGGGCGACGTATCCGCAGACACCTCCTATAGGTGGAGGGTGGCGCGCACCGGCAGGGAGGCCCGCGGCGCCCCTCACCGTCAGCCAAGAGTCCCTCGCGAGAGGCCAGCAGTCAGCGCTTCCGACGGGCGCTAGGCTGATGTACGTACATTGCGACGCACATTGGAGGACCTGAGAGCGTGAGCACCATCGGCGTCCGTGACCTCGCCCGCCGCGCGAGTTCCATCATCAGCGACATCGAGCAGACCAAGGAGCCTGCGCTCATCACCCGCCGCGGGCGTCCGGTCGCGTACGTTCTCCCCGTCGACTCCGCGCAGTTCGAGGACTTTGTCCTCGCGAACGCTCCCGAGTTCGTCGAGGGCATGGCCGCAGCCGACGCCGAGCTCGCCGCCGGTGAGACAACCTCACTCGCGGACGCCCGGCGCCAGCTCGAAGCGGACGCCGACTGAAGGCACACGCCTTCGCTGCCCGTCCTCGATGTACCGCCCTGCGCGGGCAGGCAGACGCCACGTCGGGTGAGGCCCGAGGAACGCCAGCGCGCCCATCATCGCCAGCTCGAGGCCGCCGCCGAGCGTCGCGTAGCGCACATCGAGCTCTCCGCCCACGGCGAGCGCCGCGCCGAGCATCAGCAGCGCCGGGCGCAGCTGCTCGTCGCCTCCGATGCCGACGCCGGTGACGGCCATCCGCGCCAGGAACGATCAGCGGGTCCGTGATCCCTCTCAGCCCCTCCGGCAGCAGGACCGCCTGGCGCCCCTTGGTCGGGAACGGGTGGTCGCTCTCCGCCGCGTCGGACAGGAAGCGCCACGCGACCGGCCCGTGCCGCTCAGATCAGTCGAGCGCCACCATCACGTGCTTGACGCGCGTGTACTCCTCGAGCGAGTAGATCGAGAGGTCCTTGCCGTAACCGGAGTGGCCGAAGCCGCCGTGCGGCATCTCGGAGACGAACGGCAGGTGCTCGTTGACCCAGACGCAGCCGAACGCGAGCTCCTTGGCCGCCCGCATCGCGCGGCCGACGTCGCGCGTCCACACCGACGCGGCGAGGCCGTAGGGGACGTCGTTCGCCCACGCGAGCGCCTGCGCCTCGTCGGCGCAGCGCTGCACGCTGACGACCGGGCCGAAGACCTCGCGCTGGACAATCTCCGCCTCCTGCGCCGCGCCCGCGAGAAGCGTCGGCGCGACGAAGAAGCCGCGCGCGCCGACCGTGCCCCCGCCGGCCAGGACCTGCGCGCCGCCATCGGCCGCGCGCTCGACGAAGCCGAGCACGCGCTCGCGCTGGGCGGCCGAGATGACGGGGCCCATCTCGATCTCGTCGCCGCCGAGCGGGTCGCCGACGCGCAGCGACTCGACCGCCGGCACCAAGCGCTCCAGCAGCGGCTCGTACGTCCGCGGCGTCGCGATCACACGCGCGGCGGCGGTGCAGTCCTGGCCCGCGTTGAAGTAGCCGCCGTAGCGGATCGCGGCGACGACGGCCTCCACGTCGGCGTCGTCGAAGACGACGACCGGCGCCTTGCCGCCGAGCTCCAGGTGCACGCGCGCGAGCGTCTCCGCCGCGGCGCGCGCGACCGCCTTGCCCGTCGAGACGTCGCCCGTCAGCGAGACCATCCCGATCGCCGGATGGCGCACGATGCCGGCGCCGACCGGGTCGCCGTCGCCGGTGATGACGTTGAGGACGCCGGGCGGCAGCGCCTCGAGCGCCAGCTCGGCGAGCCGCAGCGTCGTCAGCGGCGTCTGCTCGGAGGGCTTGAGGACGATCGCGTTGCCCGCGGCGAGCGCCGGCGCGATCTTCCAGATCGCCATCATCAGCGGGTAGTTCCACGGCGTGATCTGGCCGACGACGCCGACCGGCTCGCGCCGCACCATCGACGTGCGGCCCTCCAGGTACTCGCCTGCGGCGGGCCCGCTCAGGCAGCGCGCCGCGCCGGCGAAGAAGCGCAGCTCGTCGACGCAGACGGGCAGCTCCTCGGCGGCGGCGGCGCGCGGCTTGCCAACGTTGCGCGCCTCCGTCTCGGCCAGCTCGCCGGCGTGGCGCTCGACGAGCTCGGCAAGGTGCAGCAGCGCCTCCGCGCGCGCGGCAGGCGTCGCGGCGCCCCACGCGGGGGCGGCCGAGCGCGCGGCCGCCACCGCGCGCTCGACGTCGGCCGCCGTCCCGCGCGGGACGCGCGCGATCGCCTCACCCGTCGCCGGGTTCAGGACCTCGTCGTGCTCGCCCGCGACGCCGTCAACGAGCTCGCCGCCCACGACGTTGCGGTGCAGCGCGAGCGCCGCTGCGGCGCTCATGCGCCGACCGCCTCTCCGCCCGCCGCGCATGCCTCCGCGACGGCGGGGACGAGGATCTCTCCCGCGCGCACGTTCACCCCGGGGAAGTACGCGCCCGCCTGCGCGGCGAGGTGCAGGTACGTGAAGCGCGTGAGCCGCTCGTGCTCCGGCTCCTTGACCTTCACGAGCAGCTCGCTCGCCTCCCACACGTCCTCCGCAGCGCCCGCGGGCGTCAGCGCGACGCGCCGCTCGGCGGGCTTGATCTCGGCGACGACTCCGATGCGCATCAGGCACGTCCCTTCATCGGCTCGGTCTCCATGTGGGCGCCGGCGTCGGCGAGCACCGCGCTAAGGCCGTCGACGATCTCGTCGAGCACGGCGGCGTCGGCGATCAGGGGCGGGGCGATCTGCAGGACGCTGTCGCCGCGGTCGTCGGCGCGCGCGATCAGCCCTGCCTCGAGCAGGCGCCCAGGCAGGAAGCCGCGCAGCAGGCGCTCGCGCTCCTCGGCGTCGAAGCGGCTGCCGTGCTCGTCGCGCACCAGCTCGATCGCCCAGAAGAAGCCGCGACCGCGCACGTCGCCGACGATCGGCAGCTCGCGCAGCGTCTCGAGCCGCGCGGCGAGGTAACCCTCCAGCGCGCGCACGTTCTCGAGCACCGCGTCGCGCTCGAAGATCTCGAGCGCCTGCAGCGCGACGGCGGCTGCGAGCGGATGGCCGCCGAACGTGATCCCGTGGCGCAGCGTGCGACCGGGCTCGAACAGCGGCTCGGCGACGCGGTCGGCGACGAGCACGGCGCCCATCGGCGCGTACGCGGCCGTGAGCCCCTTCGCGGTCGTCGCGATGTCGGGCACCACGCCCTCGCGCTCGATCCCGAGCCAGGTGCCGAGGCGGCCGAAGCCGCAGATCACCTCATCGGCGACGAGCAGCGCGCCGATCTCGTCGGCGAGCGCGCGCAACCCCGCCCAGTAGCCGGGCGGCGCGACGAGGCAGCCGCCGGCGTTCTGGACCGGCTCGGCGATGATCACCGCGACCTCGTCGGGCCCGACCGCCTCGACGGCCGCGCGAAGCTCGGCGAGCAGGCGCGCGCAGAAGGCGGCGGGGTCGTCGCCGTCGGGCGCGCGGAATGCGTTCGTCGCGGAGACGTGCGTGACGTCGATCGGGGGCGGCCCGAACGGCGCCTTCATCGGCTCGACGCCGGTGAACGAGAGCGCCCCGAGCGTGACGCCGTGGTAGGCGGTGCGCCGCGCGATCGCCTTGCGACGCTGCGGCTGGTCGCACGCGAGGAAGTGCTCGCGCGCGATCTTCCACGCGGCCTCGACCGACTCCGAGCCGCCGGAGGTGAAGAAGACGCGGTTGAGGTCACCCGGCATCAGCTGCGCCAGCCGCTCGGCCAGCTCGATGCTCGGCGGGTGCGCCGTCGCCCAGTTCGTGTTGAACGGCAGCCGCGCGAGCTGCGCGGCGATCGCCTCCGTCATCTCGGCGCCGTACGAGTAGCCGAGCTGCGCGCAGAAGAGGCTGGAGAGCGCGTCGACGTAGCGGCGCCCGCGCGTGTCGTAGACGTACGGACCCTCGCCGCGGTCGAGCACGAGCAGCTCGCCGTCCGGGCCGAGCGCGGTGCCGTGGCGCGTGAAGTGCAGCAGCAGGTGCTCGCGCGCGCTGCGCTGGAGCGCTTCGTGCGTCACGCCCATCGCGTCGTCACCACCTTCTTGCGCGTGTAGAAGTCGACCGCGTCGCGGCCGTTGGCGTGCAGATAGCCGTCGATCGAGCCCTTCCAGCCGGAGAACGGGAACCACGCGACCGGCGCCGCCACGCCGACG
>DATHEP010000443.1:0-4309 GCA_035318525.1 Conexibacter sp. | reverse complement strand
ACGGCGGGTCGGTGACGACCGCGTCGATCGACTCGCGGTCGACTCGATCGAGCAGGGTCATGCAGTCGCCGTGCTCGACTCGCCACGAGGTGGGCGGCAATGATGGTGAGGAATGTCTGGTCATGGTGATGGGGAGACCGGCGAAGGCTGTTGCATCAGAGAGAGGTCGTCTGCGCGAGCGCCTCGGTACGCGGCGCTTATCCCGGCACGGCGTTGGATCACCGTGAGCGGCGCTTCCCCGCCCGGCGTCCAGGTCTCGACGGCGATTGGGCGAGGAGCGTCCGCGAGGCTTGCGGCGACGGCCTGTGCGCGGCCCGCGCTGGGCACGAGCAGCAGGATCAGCGGGTCGAGCTTCGCGAGGCGGCTGCGCGGGATGGCTTTCGCGTATCGGCGGGCTTTGGTCTGGAGGCGTTCGTGGTCCTCGGTGCCGCGGTCGAGCTCGAGCAGGATGTGGCGGGTCGGCTGGTCGGGGAGGTCGAGGGCGAGGTAGCTGTCGGGGGTGAGGATGCCGCGCATGAGGTCGTGGGCTCCGCGCTCGCCGAGCCATTCGGAGAGGGCGCCGCCGGCGCGGCGGGCGTCTTCGGCGAGGCGCGTGGCGAAGTCGTTGACGGCGTGGAGGTGCTCGCGGATCGTGGAATTCACGAGGGTCGCGGCGGGCTCGCGAGTCCAGTGCAGCTCTCTGCGGGTAATGCCGCGGGCGGCGGCGACGACGTAGGCGCCGGCGGCATCGAGCGTCCAATGGTGCGGGGTGCTGCCCTCGCCCTGTTGCCAGGCGGGTCGGAAGCGGTCGAGCACGCGCAGCTCGTAGAGCTCGGACAGGCGCCTGCGTGCCTTGCGCGGAGTCGTGAAGTGCAGGCGGCACAGCTGCTCGGTCGTGAGCAGGCGATGCTCGTAGCAGTCGAGCGCGATACGTCGGTCACGATCGGTGAGCCGGCTGGCGAGGTGCGTGAGCTGCGCGTCGCTGAGACGGGCCGTTGAGCGGCTGGGAAGAGTCACCTATCTACCCTTTGTCGGGTTTGGAACCCGCCTGGAAAACTGCGGGTGTGCAGGGATTTTCGGGCGGTGGCGGGGCCGTTCTTATCGGCCCCCAGCGCGGCCCGCAGCGCGGCCCCCAGATGGGATCCCAGACCGGTTTCGAGCGGCCGACGGCGGGTCATGAGAGCGAACGCTTGGAGCATCTTGCTCGGGCCGCGGCACGGGTCCCGCGGCTCGCCTTCACCTCCCTTCGAGAGGACGGGGAACGAGAAGCACCGGCCCGGGTTCGTGACCCAGCGCCGGTGACCCGAGCACCAGAGGAAGGTCGCTTTTGGGGTCGCCTCGGTACAGGCGGGTAGCCCAGCCAGACCAGCAGCCGCCGCTCCGCGCGCTGGCGGCGCACCTTCAACCGGTTGTAGGGCTGACCGCCGACGGCGGCGAGATGCGCGAGCGGGATCCCGTCGAAGCGGGTGACGGCCACCAGCCCAGCCTCCTGCTCGGTGAGCGCACCAGCGGCGACCGCCTTGCCGAGCAGCGCGTCCAGGTCACCATCCTCAGCGGTCGGCCATGTCGGCCGCAGCTCGCGCGACTCGAGGGCCGTCGACGGCTCGCCCGCGCGCGAGGCGCGCATCGCACGCAGCGTGTGGCGCAACGTGTCGAGCAGCAGGTTCGCGGCGATCCGTCGCGGGCGGCGCTCGAGCGGGTAGGAGCGGATCTGCTCCCAGGCGCTCGCAAGCAGCGCCGACCACAGCTCCTCGCGCTCCTCGGCGCCGGCGATCGTGCGTCGTGCGATCGCCTTGAGCCCGGGCAGCAGCGCATGCAATACGAGCCGCCCGGCGATCACCTCCGACCGCGCCTGGGCGAGCAGCCCGCGCAACACGGCGTCGCTCTGCGCCGGCGCCGGCCGGCCGCGCAGGAACCGCAGCAGCTGCACCGGGCTGCCCAACCGCGCAAGCGCCGGCTCCTGGCGGGCCCAGTCGGCATAGCGGGCCGCGAGCGCGGCGCCGGTGAGCTCGCGCCGCAGCTCCTGCTCGAGTTGATCCAGCGGTACGCGGTCCACGCCCGCCTCCTTTCGCTCGTTCGACTGGCGAGCGAGCGTGCGCGCAGCTGCTGACACGGCGCTGACGTGACGCTGTCACAACGGTGCAGTCCGCCGAGACGGCGCGGAAAACGGTGGCTGGTGAGAAGCGCCCGGGCGACGCCGCCCGGGCTCGAACGCCGCGTTCACCGCTCGAAAACCCCCGTCCCAGCGGGCAATCCGCGCGATGTGTCAGTGGTGTGTCAGTCCCGTGTCAGTGCTTCCGCGAGCGTCCAGCGTCGCTCGTTCGGGTCCCAGGTGCCCTCGGTGATGTGTGCGGTGAGGATCGGGTTGAGCAGGGCGGCGGCGGCCGCGTGACCGGCGGCGAGGTCGGTGGGGATGCCGGTGGCTTGAGCGAGATCTCGATACGGGACCGCCCATGCGGCGGGCGGGGTCGGCAGCCGGTCGGGAACCGTGTGCGCCGCGCGGCTGAGGAACGCGTGGTCGATCGCCTCGCGCAGGGTGGTGGCGTCGAGTTGTTCGAGCTCGGCGATGAGTGCGAGGTC
This sequence comes from Conexibacter sp., assembly GCA_035318525.1. GTDB lineage: Bacteria > Actinomycetota > Thermoleophilia > Solirubrobacterales > Solirubrobacteraceae > Conexibacter. The sequence continues at coordinate 1,750 of DATHEP010000443.1, read as the reverse complement.
GACGAGATCCTTGACGCGGGTGTTCTCGCGTCTGTGATCGAAGGTACGGGTGTATGCGTGGAGCTTCTCGGCGAGGTGGCGCTCGAGTGGGATGGCGGCGATCGTCACGGGCTCGATGTCGGCGAACGCGAGCAGGTTGGGTGCCGTGAGACGGACGGTGTCGCGATCGGTGTCCTCGCGGGGCGCGATGTCGAGCAGGAAGTGCTGCTCGAACGGGCGCCCGGCGAGCACCGCGCTGACGCGGAAGCGTTGGCTTCCTCCGAGGCGTTCAGGCGGTGGTCCTGTGCGCTCGACCTGGAACGTGAAGTAGTCGCCGGCGTCGTGCTCGGCGGCGTCGATGAGTGCGTCGAGCAGTTCCTCGCCGTCGGCCTGCCACTCGAGGTCGACGTCCTTCGTCGCGCGCGCTCGGTCGCGCAGCCGCAGCTCGAGCGCGAAGCCGCCCTTGAGCAACCACTGCTCTGGCCCGGTCGCCGCGAGACGCGCCAACAGGCGATCGAACGCGATCCGTTTGCGGTCCCGTGCGAGCCGCGCGCCGTCATCCCCAGCAGCGTCCTTGAGGCGCTGCTCGAGCGCCATCCGGAACGCGCTCGCGTCCGCGTACTTCACGTCGTCGTCTCCTGGAGCGTGCGCTCGACAAGGTCGCGCACACGTGCGGAGCGCTGCGTCGCCGCGGCGCGCAGGCGCCGGGGCGTCGTCAGGCCCCGCTCGAGCGCTTGAGCGGTTGCGAGCTCGAGCTGCTCGGGCTGGGTGCCGGCGGCGAGCGCGTCGACGATCGTGCGCTCGGGGCTGGTGACGGGGATGCCGTGCAGCGAGCGCACCTCCTCGCTTGCCGGTGGCTGCTCGAGCGTGTGGAAGCGCACGCCGGGTCGCGGGCGTCGACCGCGCTTGGAGCGCGGCACGCTCACGTGTACGGCAAGTGGGATCACGTCGGAGAGCTCGTAGAGCTCCAGGGCGCTCTCGTGGGAGATCACCGCGCCAGGATCGCTCATGCCGAGCCATGCGGCTACCACGTGCTCATGGGCACTCGAAGGAAAATGCCGCAGCCGATAGAGCCCCTGCCGCACCCGCACGTAACGGCCGCCGCGACGCGCGTGGCGGGAGAGCGTGCTGCGATCCATCCCAGCGTCGATCGCCTGCTGGGTCGTGAAGTAGCCGGCCTGCGACTCGGCGGTGCGGTAGAGACTGTCGTGGTCGATCTTGTCCGACATTAGTTGCATTATATGCACTATTCGAACGACATTGGTGAGGCGGGATGGGCGTCACGCGCACGTGCCTGGGCTACCTCCGTGGGTCGCGCTGCACGTCCGGAAGCGCGATCGGCACCGGCGGCTCTTGGTGGCGCTTCTCGGTGAGGCGTACGAGCTCGGAGACCTCGACGCGGAGGCCGGCGGCGAGCTTGAGGATGACGCGGAACGTGGGGTTGATCTCGCCGCGCTCGATCGCGCCGACGTAGTTGCGGTGCAGCCCGGCGACGTAGCCGAGCGCCTCCTGGCTCAGGCCACGGCGAGCGCGGGTCTCGCGCACGGCGCGGCCGAACGCGTCGTGCTGGCTTGAGTGCGTGCTTGGTCTGTCGGGCACGGTGGCTCCTCTCGGTTGAGCACCGATGGAGCCGTGGCGCCGCGGCTGACAGGCGGCCTGTCCGTCGCGGTCAGATCGGGATAGCGTTCATCCCGCATCGAAGGCCTTGTTCCTTCGGTGCCAGGCCCGGGGGCGCTCCAACGCCGCCCGGGCCACATTTCAGGTCGTGCAC
>DATHEP010000442.1:0-9540 GCA_035318525.1 Conexibacter sp. | reverse complement strand
TCTCTCACCGACCTCTCTCAACGACCGGGAGGCAATTCAGATGTCACTCAAGACCGCGCTCGGCGCGGCCCTGGCGGCTGCCGCGTTGGCTGCTGTGCCGGCCGCGCCCGCAGGCGCCAGCGTCCAGGTGGGCGCGTCGGGCTGGCAGTGGGGCAACCCGCTGCCGCAGGGCAACACGCTGCGCACGATGGCGTTCGCCGGGACGACTGGCTACGCCGCCGGCGACTTCGGCACGCTGCTGAAGACGACCGACGGCGGCACGACGTGGAGCGGCCTTCCGGTCGGCACGTTCGCCGGGTTGACGACCGTGCAGGCGCTCGACGCCGACACCGTCCTCGCCGGCGGCGGCTGCGTCGCGCGACGCTCGACTGACGGCGGCAGAACGTTCACGGCGGTCCGCTTCACGGCCGTCGAGTCCGGCTGCAGAGTCGGCCTGCGCGACCTCTCGTTCGTCACGCGAGACGCCGGCTTCCTGCTGCTCGCCGACGGCAGCGTCTATGCCACGACCGACGGCGGCACGCAGTTCGCGCCGCGCACGGCGGTGCCCGCCACGCGCGCCGCCGGGGGCGCTGCGGCGCCGGGAGCGATCGCCTTCATCGACGCGTCGAAGGGCTACGCGACGAGCGGCGGAACGGTCTTCCAGACGCTCGACGGCAGCGTCTCCTGGAGACCGGTCGTGGCCGTCGACCGGGCGATCAACGAGCTGTGGTTCGCCGACGCCGCGCACGGCTTCGCGGTCGGGCAGAACGGGATCGTGCTGCGCACCGACGACGGCGGCGCCACGTGGGCCGCGAAGGACCTCGGCGCGGGCGGGCCGAACTACACGGCGATCCATTGCAGCGGTACGCAGCTGTGCCTGCTGAGCACGGCGAGCGGGACGCAGCTCGTGCGCACGGCCGACGCCGGCGACACGCCCGGCACGGCGGTGACGCCGTCGACCGACCCGATCTACGCGGCCGCGTTCGCCTCGCCGACGCGCGTCGCCGCGGCGGGCGCCAACGGCGCGACCGTGCGCTCCGACGACGCGGGCGTCACGTTCGCGTCGATCGGCGGACGGCTCGGCGGCCGCTACGAGGCGATCCGCGCGGGTGGCGCGGCCGACACCGCGTACGCCCCGGGCGCCGGCGGCGCGCTCGCCAAGACGACCGACGGCGGTCGCTCCTGGGTCACCGGCGACGTGCCGACGAGCGCCGACCTGATCGACGTCTCGTTCCCCTCGGAGCCGGTCGGCTACGCGCTCGACCGCGACGGCGGCCTCTTCCGCACCGCGAACGGCGGCAGCACCTGGAAGACGCTCGGGACGGGCAGCGCGCGACGGCCGCGGGCGGTGCTCGCGCCCGACGCAAGCGCCGTGCTGGTCGTCGGCCCGCGCGGCATCCGCCGCTCGACCGACGAGGGCGAGACGTTCGAGCCAGTGACGGCCCGCGTCGTGCGCAGCGCGCAGCTGAGCGGCGTGACGAGCGCGCGCAGCGGCGCGATCTTCGCGTGGGGGCCCTCTGTCGTGCTGCGCAGCACTGACCGCGGGCGCTCGTGGAGCGCGCTGCCGAAGCCCGGTCGCACGGCGCGGGAGCGCGGGCGGCTGCGGATCGCGCAGGTCGCCTTCTCGTCCGGCGGCGCCGGCCTGCTGCGTGACACCGCCGGCCGCGTCTGGCGCACGACGAACGCCGGCCGCGGCTGGGCGCTGCTGCCGACGGTCGGCACGGAGCGGATTACCGGCATGGCGGTCGCCTCGGCTCGCACGGCGTACCTCGTGACCGACGCGTTCGGGACCCGCTCGGGCGGCTTCCTGCTGCGCACCGCGGACGGCGGCGCGACGTGGCAGCCGCAGTTCGTCGTCGACGCGCAGATCCGCCCCGGCGGCCTCGCGACCTCGGGTGGGCTGGACTACGTGCTGGCGGGCGACGCGAGCCTGCTGTTCAGCGCGAGCGGCGGTGTCGCGGGCGCGCCGTCCGAGCTGACGATCGCGACGAGAGCGCGCCGGCTCACGAGAGCGCGCCGGATCACGGTCACGGGTCGGCTGCAGCCTGCGGCTGGCGGGGCGCAGGTCGTCGTCTCGGCGCAGCTGCCGGGCGGCGCGGGCTGGACGCACCAGACGGTCTCGGTCGCCTCGAACGGCGCGTTCGCGTCCGCCTGGCGCGTGCCGCGCGGCACGACGACGTTCGTCGCCCAGTGGGCCGGCGACTTCCAGTCGGCCGGCGCCGGCTCGCGGCCGCTGACGGTGACGGTCGCGAGACCGAGCGCGTCGAGAAGAGCGCGACGCCGCCGCTGACGGTCGTCGCAGACGGGCAGGAGGCCGCGCGGGGCGCGGGCGCACGATGCGCCCGCGCCCTCGCGGCATCCCGTGCGGCTCAGGCCGCGCCCGGCTGTGCGACCGGGCGCGGGCCCTCGAGGCCCGCCTCGGTCGTGACGAGGATCGCGCCCTCGCCGGAGGCGTAGGCCTCCTCGCCGTGCTGCGTGACGTCCATGCCGATTGCCTCCTCGCGCTCGGTGGCGCGCAGCGGCACCACGAGTCCCATCAGCTTCAGCAGCAGGAACGTGGCGACGAACGCGTAGGCGGGCGTTGCGACAGCCGCGAGCGTCTGCCACAGGAGCTGGTCGGCGTTGCCGTAGACGAGCCCGTCGGAGATCCCGTTCCAGTCGGCCTGCGCGAAGAAGCCGATGAAGAGGATGCCTACGAGGCCGGCGGTGCCGTGCGCGGCGAGCACGTCGAGCGTCTCGTCCACGCGCGTGCGCGGGCGCCACACGATGATCGCGTAGCAGGGGAACGTCACGAGCACGCCGAGCACCATCGCCCACGCGGGGGAGATGAAGCCGCCCGCCGGCGTGATGCCGACGCAGCCGACGACGATCGCCGTCGCGGCGCCGATCGCCGTCACCTTGCGGCCGCGGATCAGGTCGAGCACGAACCACGTCGCGAGCGTGCAGGCCGGCGTCAGCATCGTGTTCGTGAACGCGAGCACGCCCGCGTTGCCGGTGCCGAAGCCGCTGCCGCCGTTGAAGCCGAACCAGCCGAACCACAGGATGCCGGCGCCGAGCAGCACGAAGACGGCGTTGTGGGGGAGCAGCGCCTGGCGGCCGTAGTCCTTGCGCGCGCCGACGACGAGCGCCGCCGCGAGCGCCGAGAAGCCGGACGCCATCTCGACCGCGATGCCGCCCGCGAAGTCGAGCGTGCCACCCTCGATCAGCCAGCCGCCGCCGAAGCCCCAGTGCGCGAGCACGGAGTACACGAGCAGCGACCACAGCGCGGCGAAGATCAGGAACGGGCCGAAGCGCATCCGCTCGACGACCGCGCCGGAGACGAGCGCGACGGTGATGATGCAGAAGGTTCCCTGGAAGGCGAAGAAGACGAGGTGCGGGATCGTCGTCGCGCCGAACGGCTCGAAGCCGACGTCCTTCAGGAACGCGTAGCCGAGCCCGCCGACGAGGTCGCCCGTGCCGTCGAACGCGAGCGAGTAGCCGACGAGCGCCCACGTGATGCCGGCGACGGCCATCGCGCCGATGCACATCATGAACGTGTTGAGCGTGTTCTTCGAGCGCACGAGGCCGGCGTAGAAGAGGCCGAGCCCGATCGTCATGAAGAGGACGAGCGCGGTCGCGGTCAGCATCCAGGCGGTGTCGCCCGTGTCGACTCTCGCGGCCGCGGCGAGGATGGGTGTGAGCGTGTCCATGTTCACTTCACCACCGGGGTGACGGCGCTCTTGTCGGTCTCACCGGTGCGGATGCGCACGGCGCGCTCCAGCGGGACGACGAAGATCTTGCCGTCGCCGACCTCACCGGTGCGCGCCCCTTCGCAGAGCGCCTCGATCGTCGCGTCGACGAACTCGTCGGATACGGCGACCTCGAAGCGGACCTTGTCCGCCAGGCCCATCTTCACGGTGGTGCCGCGGTACGTCTCGACGCGGTCGAGCTCCCCGCCGTGGCCCTGCACGCGGCTCATCGAGACGCCGCGCACCTCGGCGCGATAAAGGGCCTCCAGCACGTCGTTGGCCTTCTCAGGCCGGACGATGCCGATCACGAGCTTCACAGTGCGCTCCTTTTCCGGACGCAGATGACGGTGTGCTTCACGTGATGACGGGCGGGAGCAGCAGGCGTCCTGTCTTCAGAGCCGCTCCCTTCGTGAGGCGCGCGCGAGCCTAACGAACCAGCCGGTCGGGCGACGCGGGTTCGCGCCCGTCGCCCGCCGAGCAGATGCTCCGCGCCCCGGTCGCGAGCGGTTCCCGCTTGCGACCGGGGTCGCAGTCGTCGATGCTCCACCACGATGAGCGACCCGGCCGGCCTCCGCATCACCCACGTCGGCGGTCCGACCGCGCTGATCGAGCTCGGCGGCTGGCGGCTGCTGACGGACCCGACGTTCGACCCCGCGGGCGGGAAGTACCGCTTCGGCTGGGGGACGGGGTCGCGCAAGCTGACCGACCCGGCGGTGGCGCCCGAGGCGCTGCTGCCGATCGACGCGGTGCTCCTCAGCCACGACCATCACGACGACAACCTCGACGCGGCAGGGCGGGCGTTCCTGCCGAACGCGGGGACGGTCGTCACGACGGTTCCGGGGGCGAAGCGGCTCGGCCGCGACGGCCTCAGAGCGGTGCAGGGCCTCGCGCCCTGGGCGACGACCACGCTCGAGACGCCCGGCCGCACGTCGATCGAGATCACCGCCACGCCCTGCCGCCACGGCCCGCCCGGCAGCAAGCCGATCGTCGGCGACGTGATCGGCTTCGCGTTGAGATGGAAGGGTGCGCCCGGCGCCCTCTGGATCTCGGGCGACACGGTGCTCTACGACGGGGTCCGCGAGGTCTCGTCGCGAGTGGGGGAGATCGACGTCGCCGTGATCCACCTCGGCGGGGTCCGCTTCCCGATCACCGGTCCGATCCGCTTCACGATGACCGCGCACGAGGCGGTCGAGCTTTGCGGCGCGCTGAAGCCGCGCACGATCGTCCCGCTCCACTACGAGGGCTGGAAGCACTTCCGCGAGGGACGGAGCGCGATCGAGCACGAGCTGGCCAGCGCGCCGCAGGATCTGCAGCAGCGCGTGCGCTGGCTGCCGATCGGCGAGCCGGTCGCGTTCGACGCCTGAGCGGCGTTGGCGCCGAGAACCAGAAAACCCCGCCTGAGCGGGGCTTTCATGCGGCTGAGAGGACTTGAACCTCCACGGGGATTTTGTATACCCCACACGGACCTGAACCGTGCGCGTCTACCAATTCCGCCACAGCCGCGCGGATCAACCTCGAAGATACACGGTCGCACGCCCACCTCGCCGCGCCGTCCGTCGCGCACCATGCCACCACTGCCTTGCTATCCTCGCCCCCGCAGGCCGCCATCGTCTAGGGGACTAGGACACCGCCCTCTCACGGCGGAAACCGGGGTTCGAATCCCCGTGGCGGTACTCACAGAAAGCCCCGCAAACGCGGGGTTTTCTGCGTTTCCGAGGGTGGTCGGGTGAGGATTTCACGCCGCTTTGTGCACTGAGCGTGCACATGGTTCGCTCGGCGAGTGCGGATCCCCGGTCGAGGTCAGGTCCTCGCTGGCGCGGGTCAGCTGCGATTGACACGGATCGAGCCGAAGCGTCGGAACGCTCGGCGTCTGGGTACACAGGCTGTGCCCGGCGGGCCAGCCGGCTGCACGGAGAGGAGCACGACATGGCCGATGACACGGTGTTCGTCTATGCGGCGGTGTACGCGGATCGAGCGGACGCGGAGGCCGACTACGACACGCTCCTTGACTTGCATGCGGCTGCGCTGGTGGGGAGCTACGACGTGGCGTTGATGTCGAAGGACGACGAAGGCAAAGTGCACGTCTCCAAGCACGAGAAGCCGACTCAGCACGGCGCATGGACGGGCGCAGCGGTCGGCGCGCTCGTGGGTGTGATCTTCCCTCCGGCGGTCCTGGGCTCGGCGCTTGTCGGTGCGGCGGCGGGTGGCGGGATCGGTCATGCGATGCGCGGCATGTCGCGCAAGGACGCGAAGAAGCTGGGCGAGCAGCTCGACTCCGGGCAGGCGGCGTTGATCGTGATCGGCAGGTCGCGCGTGCGGGAGCAGCTCGACAAGGCGCTCGCGCGTGCGGAGCGATCCGAGGAGCGCGAGATCGACGCCGACGCCAAGGAGCTTGAGAGAGAACTCGACGCGGCCTCCGCGTAGCGGCTGGCTGTGGCACCCGACTGCGACGCCGGGCATGCAGCGACTCACGTTGCGGCTGCCCGGCGGCCGAGGGCTCCATGTTCTCGGCGTTGATGATGCTGCGGCGTCTGCGGCATGCGCTCCGTTACGCGGTGCGCGAGGAGGGCTTCCTCGTGGTGTTCGGGGCGGGTGTGCTGCTGATCGCCATTGGGACGATCGCCTACGCGCTCGGGGAGGACTGGAACGTCGTCGACGCGGTCTACTTCGCGGTGGCAACGCTGACGACGACGAGCGTCTCAGACCCCGACCTCGTGCTCGAGCACTCATGGATGAAGGTGTTCACCGTCTTCTACATCCTGATCGGGATCGGGATTCTCGTGGAGGTGCTGCGCCAGCTCGGTACGGCGTTCGTTGCGGTTCGGGCGGAGGAGCGAGCGGCCCGGACAGCCCGGCGAGAAACGCGCAAGCGTCCGCCGCGGGAGTGACCGGATGGATTCGGGCGTCAGCTGTCCCAGACAACGATCGCGAGCACGAGCAGGCCCAGGACGATGCCGGCGATCGTGATGGCGGTCACGACGCGGTCATCAGGTCGGGCGAACTCGCCCCGGGCGAGGGCCCGCTCGATGTGGCGGTGGCGGACGGTGGCGTAGCCGATCAGGACGATGCCGAGCAGCGCGAAGCCGACGCCCGCGATTGTGTACGGCCATTGCGCGCCCTCGGTCAGCGCTGGCGCGAGCCGGCCGGTGCCGATGCTCACTGCCAGCGCGGTGAGTCCGGTTCGCCACCAGGCCAGGTAGGTGCGCTCGTTCGCCAAGCGCGTGCGGCGGCTGGAATCGGACGCCTTATCGGCTTCGGCGCGACCGGGGTCGGCATCGGTCACGGGCGATCGCCTCGCGTGATGCGCTTCATGTCGCGGGGTGGCAGTGATCGCCCGGACCGTTCGCGGCTATGCGGTCACGCCTTCCGTCCGTCCTTGCCCGCCGTAGGCGGCGAGGCCGTAGATCACGAGGATGTCGACCGCGAAGATCGCGAGCGACCAGAAGGGGTAGGCGGGGATCGAGAGCAGCGCGCCGATCGCGCTGAGGCTCGCGACGATCATCCCGATGACCATGCCGAAGGCGCCGCCGCGCCAGATCGAGAAGGCCGCGACGACTTGGAGCACGCCGATGATCAGGATGATCCAGCCCCAGGTGTTGAGGTTGCTGAAGATGTACTTCGTGTCGTTGACGAAGAACGCGGAGTCGTCGATTGCGGCGATGCCGTAGATCACGTTCAGGACGCCGACGATGAGGATCATGATGCCGGCGAACAGGAGCCAGCCGCTGCGTTGATGAGCCATGGTGTCTCCTTCGGTTGTCATGGGGTGTAGGGCTCGATCTCGCTCGGGCGCCAGCTCTTGTCGAAGAACGGCTGGAGCGGGCTGTAGAGGCGCAGGATTCCGAACCAGCCCTTGCCGGGCACGGTCTGGATCCAGTTGCTCTCGTTGTCTGCCGGCGCGTGGGGGCCGAAGTAGAGGTCGGTGGAGCCGTCCGGGTTCTGCTGGACGGTGCCGGACTGGCTGCCGAGGCTGGGCATCGGCTGGTCGGTTTGGAGCATCGAGCGGGTCTGGCGGTCGTAGAGCATGATCGACCAGAAGCGGCTCTCGGGAATGTCGGCGGGCAGGTTGAGCCGGTAGGTGCGGGCGCCGTCGAAGAACTCGCCGTCGCCGTCGCGCGTGACCATCAGATACTGCGAGCCGATGCCGGTCAGGCGCATGCACATCGCCGGTGTGTCGCCGGTTGCCGAGTAGAAGAAGACGATGCGCGAGTTGAGCTTGCGCGCGCCGTCGCTCGGGCTCTGCCGGACTCCCTCGGGGGTGATCTCGGGCGGCGGGTCCAGGAACTCGTAGCCGCCGACGAACAGCATGTTGAACCAGGCCGAGTCGGGGTAGTAGGCCATGCCCTCCGACTCACGCGGCGTGATCGACAGCGTGCGCGCCGTGGCGTTGCCGACGGCCACGGCTTCCTCCAGGATCGCGCGCATCCGCTCGTCGGGCGCGAACGGCGTGCCTTTGCGGATGCCGATGGCGGCGAGCTGCCCGAGGATCTCGGGATCGCCCGCTCCGGCCGGCTCCTGCTGGACCAGCTCGTCGATCGTCTCCCAGAAGGAGAAGTCGTTCGGCGTGACCGTGTTGATCTCCAGATGCGCCGCGTCGACGAACGTCGTCTGCGGGACTGCGGCCGCGCCGGCGAGCGGTGCCCGTCCCGCGAGGAAGCTCGCGACCGCGGTGCCCGCCGCACCCGGCGTGTACGGATAGATCCGGAAGCCGGCCTTGATCGCCTCGACCGCCGGGGCGGGGTCGTCGTCGATCATGAACGCCCGGCCGATCAGGGTCACGCGCGTGGTGCGGACGTGTGAGACGTGGAAGCCGCTGTCGGGCAGCGGCCCGTCGTAGCCGGGGCCGACGAGCAGGTATTGGCCGCCCTCGCCGCGGTCGGGGCCGGGCAGGCCGACGTCGGTCACCCAGCGAAACCACATGTCGTCGATCGTTCCGAGGACCCCGCTCGGCGCCGGCATCGCAGGCACGTCGATCACCATCGGTCCCGGCGTGAGATCGATGAACGTCCAGAAGTAGACCGTGTCGGAGTTCGCCGTCAGAAACAGTGACGCCGAATCCATCAGCTCGGGGAAGATCAGGACCTGGTTGTCCTCGACGCCGACGCTGCGGAAACCTCGCCGCACGGCGACCAGCGAGGCTCCCTGGATGCTGTTCAAGTACGCGTCGACGGCGCGCGTGAAGTCGAGGTTGTCGTACAGCCGCTCGGCTGTCTCCGGCGTCGGCGCTCCGTCGCGGAACTCGAGCGTGCCGAGCCTCGTCTGCGTCCTGTCGGGCGTCGTGATCGACGCCGGCACTGTCGTGCTCGCACTCATTCGTGCCCTCCTCGTATGTCGTCGGGTCGAGATCACGGGGTGACCTCGGCGGGCTGCTGCTCCATGGGTCCGCGTGGTCGTCCGACCTCGGCCGGGGCGCTCTCCATCGGCGGGCGCTTGTCGCGCGGGTGCTGCGCGTACCAGCGGGCGTAGCGGTCGGCGAGCGGGGCGGCGCTGAGGCCGTGGACGAAGACCGACAGTCCGACGGTCAGGTAGATCGCGATGACGATCAGGTGCTCGTGGGGCAGTCGCGACTCCTCGATCAGGATCACCGCGAACACGATCGATGCCAGGCCGCGCGGACCGAACCAGCCGAGGAACGCGAGCGTGGGCGCGCGGGCACGCGACCCCCACATCGCGATCACGACCGGGATCATCCGCACGAGCGTGAGGCTGAGGATCGCGTAGATGGCGAGGTCCCAGCTCAGCTCGCCGAGCGCGGGTCCGAGCAGGATCGCTCCGAAGAGCACGAACGTCACGCCGTTGAGCACGTTGCCGACCTGTTCGCTGAGCTGGTTGA
>DATHEP010000441.1:0-7809 GCA_035318525.1 Conexibacter sp. | reverse complement strand
GTAGGCCAGAAGCCCGAATACGAGATCATAGAGCGCCAGCACGGCCAGCCACTTGGTAGGCAGCGCCTCGGCGCCACCTGCGGCGAACAGCGGCGCCGCGCCGCGCGCGGCGCCGATCAGCGCAGGCACCAGCAGCGGCAGTGCGACCATCGGCACGATCAGGTCGCGCGCGCGGGTGCGGATCGCGAGCGCCGAGACGAGCGTGCCGACGGTTGCGAGCGCCAGGTTGAGCAGCACGAGGATCACGAGGAGGCCCGGCAGCGCCGGCCACGGCGAGGGGCCGAGCAGCAGCAGCGCGAACGCCGCCACCGCCACGACCTCGACGAGCGTCAGGAACAGGAACAGCGCCGCGCCCTTCGCGATCAGCAGCGCCGTGCGGTCGATCGGCGCCAGCAGCACGCCGTCGAAGCCGCCCTCCTCCTGCTCGGAGACGAACAGGCGGTTGATGCCGAGGATCGCCGCGAACAGCAGCGTCACGACGAGCACGCCCGCCGCGAGCTGCCCCTCGACCTGGTCGCGGCCGAGCGCGAAGTGGAACAGCACGAAGGTCGTGATGCTGAACAGCAGCATCGCCGGGATCGACTCCGGCGCGCGGCGCTCGAGCAGCAGGTCCTTGCGCAGGAGGGCGACGGAGGGCCTCACCGGTACAGCTCCTCGACCGCATGCGGATCGATCTCCCCGACCGGCGCCAGCAGCGCGACACGGCCGTCGCGCAGGCCGAGCGCGAGGTCGGCCTCGGCGAGCCCGCCGGCCGGGTCGTGGCTCGTGACGACGCGCGTGCGGCCGGACGCGCGTCCGATCAGCGGCTCGATCAGCTCCACCGCGGCGGGGTCGAGGTTCGCGCGCGGCTCGTCGAGCAGTAGCAGCGGCGGGTCGTGCAGCACCGTGCGGCAGACGGCGACGCGCTGCAGCAGCCCGCGCGACAGCGTGCGCACGGGGTCGTCGGCGCGGCCGGCGAGCCGCGTGCGCTCAAGCAGCTCCTCCACACGCTCCTCGCCGACCCCGTGCAGCCGCGCGTGGAAGCGCAGGTTCTCGCGTGCGCTCAGGTCGCGGTACAGCAGCGCGTCGTGCGCGAGCAGGCCGACCTTGCCGCGCACGGCGTGCTCGCGCTCCGGCAGCGGCTCGCCGAGCACGGTCGCCTCGCCGCCCTGCGGGCGCAGGAGCGTCGCGAGCACGCGCAGCAGCGTCGTCTTGCCCGCGCCGTTGGGGCCGAACACGACGAGCGTCGCGCCCGCCGGCACGCTGAGCGACACGTCGTCAAGCGCGTAGCGCTCGCCGTAGCGCCGCGCGACGCCGCGCAGCTCAATGGCTGCCGGCGCGTCCACCGTCACGGGTCAGCGTCTTGACGGCGTGCGGGAGTACCGGCGCAAGTACTCCGAACAGCTGCGCGATCGCCTTCGGATTGCCCGGCAGGTTGATGATCAGCGTGTGGCCGGCGGTCCCCGCGACGCCGCGCGACAGCATGCCCATCGGCGTGTGCCGCAGCGACTCGGCGCGCAGCGCCTCCGCGATCCCGGGCGCCGCGCGCTCGATCACCCGCAGCGTCGCCTCCGGCGTGACGTCGTCCGGTGTGAGGCCGGTCCCGCCGGTCGTGAACACGAGCGGCAGTGCCTGGCGCACGTAGCCGCGCAGCGCCGGCTCGATCCGTCCGCGGTCGTCGCCGACAACCTGGCGCTCGACGACCTCGCAGCCGGCATCGGTCGCGAGCTGCGCCAGCAGGTCGCCCGAGACGTCCTCGCCCTCGCCGCGCGCGAGCGTCGTCGAGATGGTCAGGACGGCCGTCTGCACGGGGCGAGCTTAGCCATGAATGCACCTATCGAGGCTGTAGACACCTTGCGGATAGCCGCTCAGGATCTCCATCCGCTATCGAAGAAAGGTCGCCACCATGACCCCACGTCGCCGAAGAAGAGCCCTGTCCTGCCGTAAGACCTCCATCGAGGTCGACTTCGACAAGCTCGAAGCTGCGCGCGAGCTGCTCGAAATGAAGACGCTCACCGAGACGGTTGACGCCGCTATCGATGAGGTTGTGCAGCGCGAGCAGCGTCGGCAGCTCGTGGAGCTGCTGCACACCCCGGGCGTGCTGGACCTCAACGACCCGGACGTCATGGCCGGCGCCTGGAGCTGAACCATGGCGACCTATCTGGCGGACAAGAGCGCCCTCGCGCGAGTCGAGACCTGCCCTGAGGTCAGCATGGTGCTCGATCCGCTGCTTCTCGAAGGAGAGGTCGCAACGTGCGCCATGATCGATCTCGAGGTGCTCTACAGCGCGCGGAGCCCGGATACCTATGCCGCGCTCGCAAGGTATCTGCGGTCGCTGCCGCGGGTGCACGTGACCGAGGCAGTTGTCGACCGCGCGCTGGAGGTGCAGAGTCGCCTCGCCATGCGCTCGCGGCATTACGGGGTCAGATTTCCCGACCTCCTCATAGCCGCCTGCGCCGAGAGCGCCGACCTGACGGTCATGCACTACGACGCCGACTACGAGCGGATCGCGGAGGTCACCGGGCAGCCGGTGCAATGGGTCGTGCCTCGCGGGAGTGTGGACTGAGGGCGGGAGGCGGCGCGCTACGACGCGTCGTAGCGCCGCCACTCGCCCGAGCGGCCGCCCGACTTCTCCAGCAGGACGACCGAGGCGATCTCGACGCCCTTCTCGATCCCCTTGACCATGTCGTAGACCGTCAGCGCGGCGACCGAGGCGGCCGTGAGCGCCTCCATCTCGACGCCCGTCTGGGCTGTGGTGCGCGCCTCGGCGGTGAGCGTGACCGCACCGGTGTCCGCGTCGACCTCGGCCGTCACGTCGGCGAACGACAGCGGGAGCTGGTGGCACAGCGGGATCAGCTCCCACGTGCGCTTCGCCGCCTGGATCCCGGCGATCCGCGCCGGGCCGAGCACGTCGCCCTTCGGCGCGTCGCCGTCGCGGACGGCGGCGGCGGTGGCGGGGCTCATGCGCACGACGGCGCGTGCGACCGCGCGCCGGGCGGTCGTCGCCTTCCCGCCGACGTCGACCATCCGCGCGCGCCCGCTGTCGTCAAGGTGCGTCAGCTCGCTCACGCGGCGAAGTGTCGCACGGGGTGCCGTCCTGCCACGGTCGCAGCACGACCGCAGGGCAGGACGGCGGCGCTCAGGCCGCGAGCGGCTGTGGCGCGTCGGCGGCGCGCCGTAGCGCCGCGTCGGCGAGCGCGTCGCGCACGCGGCGGCCGGCGATCCCGGCCTCCGGCAGCTCCGCGTGCCACTGCACGCCGACGGCGAACGGCAGCGCCGCGTCCTCGATTCCCTCAACGATCCCGTCATCGGTGCGCGAGGTCACGCGCAGCCCGTGGCCGACGCGGGCGATCGCCTGGTGGTGGATGCTCGGCACGCTCGCGTGGCGCCCGACCATCCGCCGCGTGAGCGAGTCGCCGCCGGTCGCGACTGCGTGCATGCGGCGGTCGAGGTGCAGCTCCGGCCGCTCGGTCGCGCGGTCCTCGCCGAGGTCCTGGTGCAGGGTGCCGCCGCGGGCCACGTTCAGCAGTTGGTGCCCGCGGCAGATGCCGAGCACCGGCAGGCCGCCGTCGAGCGCCTCCCGCAGGAGGGCGACGTCGGCGCGGTCGGCGTCGAGCTGCGGGTTGCGCGAGCCGCGCACGGGCTGGCCGTAGAGCGCCGGGTGGACGTCGTGGTCCGAGCCGGTCAGCACGAGCGCGTGGGCGGTCGGGAGCTGGCGCATGGCGTCGTCGGGCGCGACGCGGCGTACGCGCACCTCCGCGCCCGCGAGCCAGCGCTCGTAGATTGCCGGCTCCTCGTCGCGCACGAGCAGCAGCACGAGCGGCTTGACCTTCGGCCCGCTCGCGGCATAGGCGCGGCGGAACCGATCGCGCGCGCGAGCCAGGCGCTTGCGCGCGGCTTCGGGCGTCGTCTCCAGCAGGCGCGCCGCGTCGGTCGGTCCGAAGCCGGCGAACTGGAGCGTCACGAGCGCGCGCTCGCGCGCCGGAAGCTGTGCGAGCGCCGCCTCGATCGCGAGCCGCTCGTCGTGGTCCACCGAGGAGCCGGAGCCGGCTGAGTCGAGCGCGGCGTCGCCGAGCAGGTCGAGCACGAGCGCGTCGTCGAGCGGGCGCCGGGCGCGCAGTGCGTCGATCGCGACGTTCGTCGCTACGCGATACAGCCACGCCCGCAGACGCAGCTCGGGCAGGTCGGCGGGGGCGTGCAGCCAGGCGCGCAGGAAGACCTCCTGCGCGAGGTCCTCGGCGAGCGAGGGGTCGCCGACGCGGCGGCGCAGGTGCCGCACGATCGGCCGGCGGTGGGTGGCGATGGCGAGGTCGAGGTCCATGCTGGTGAAGACGGACGCCGCGTCGCGAAGCGGACAGCGCCCGTCAACCAGTCTCCCCCGCGGGGCAAGCGAGCCGCGCGGGGCTGGAGCGCCCGCGCGGCCCGGCCGCCGTCTACAGACCCTCGCGCCCGTCCGCGCCCGGGTCCTCGGTCCCGCGCTCCTCCGCGTCGGACTCGGGTTGGTCGCGCACGACGCGCTCGCATGAGCCGTTCGGGTTCTCGGGCGTCGCGTCGGCGATCACGTCGTAGACGTCCGCGATCACCTTGTCGCGCCCGTCGCCGCATGTGATCCGGTCCAGCTCGCCGTCGTACGTGTGGAACAGGTCGCGGCCGGCGCCGCCGTCGAGCGTGTCGCCGACCTGGTCGTCCGGGCCGCTGACGTCCTTGCGCGAGAGCGCCCACAGGTCGTCGCCGCCGTCGCCGCCGGTGACCGTGTCGACGCCCTGGTTGGCGAACACGCGGTCGCGGCCGGGACCGCCGTCGACCACGTCGTCGTCGAAGCCGCCGGACACGACGTCGCGGCCGGCGCCGCCCGTGACGGTGTCGTTTCCGGCACCGCCGTGGACACGGTCGCCGAAGTGGAAGAACGGACCGCCTGCATCACCGAAGCGCGCCGCCACGGGCACGGGTCCGTCGCCGCCGGCGACCTGGTCGTTGCCGGGCCCGCCGAAGACCGCGTCGTGGCCGAGGCCGCCGTCCAGCCGGTCGTCGCCGGCGTTGCCGTTGATCCAGTCCGCTCCGGCGTCGCCGCTGATCACGTCGTTGCCGAGGTTGCCGCGGATCAGGTCGCGGCCCTCGCCGCCGCCGACCGTGTCGTCGCCGGCACGCGCCTTGATCAGATCGCGTCCGCTAAGCCCCTGGATCGCGTCGGCGTCCGGCGTGCCGATCAGCCGGTCAGGACCGGGCGTGCCGGTGATCGTCGCCGCCACCGCCGCCGCGGCGAGCACGACGGACACCGCCGCTGCAAGTCCGAGCATTGCCAGGAGTCGTCGTGACACGGTGGCCTTCCTTCGTCGGGGACGACCGTTTGAACACGCGGCGGCCGAGCGGAGTTGCGCCAGCAAGGCGCAGCGGCGCTCAGGCCGGCGCGTGCGTCTGCTGCGCGGCTGCGATCAGGTCGCGCACGGCGCGCTCGTCCCCGCCGCGCAGGAGCGCGATCGGGTCGGGATCGCCGTTGACGATGGACTCGAAGAACTCCTTGCGGTCCTGGTAGGTCGGCAGCGTCGCCTTTGCCCAGCCGCGTGCGTCGTTCAGCAAGACCGCCAGCCGTGCGTAGTCCTCGCCGAACAGCTCGCCGATCTCGCGCTTCATGCGCTTCGCGAGTGCCGGCGAGGCGCCGGCCGTGGAGATCGCGATCGCGAGCGGACCGGTGCGCACGATCGCCGGCAGGATGAAGTTGCACAGCGGCGGCACGTCGACGACGTTGACGAGCATCGCGCGCTTCTCGGCGTCCTCGTAGACGCCGATGTTGACCTCGGAGTCGTTCGTCGCTGCGATGACCATGAAGGTCCCCTCGAGGTCGGCGGGCTCGTAGGGGCGCGGAAGCGAGCGGATCGAGCCCTCCTCGGCGTAGCGCGCCAGTTCCGGCTGCAGCTCGGGCGCGACGACCGTCACGTCGCCGCCGCAGGCGAGCAGGCCGTCGACCTTCTCAAGCCCCACGTCGCCGCCGCCGACGACGAGGGAGCGGCGCCCCTTCAGCTTCAGGCAGGCGATGTAGAAGGGCGTCTCCAGCATGTCGCGCACGCACGACTGGTCACAGACGCCCTTGCGGAGCTGGCAGACGCATTCCTTGCCGCTGTAGGCCTGAGCCGGCATTCCCGGAAAGGGTACGCGACACTGGCGCGCGTGGCCGAGCTGCGCACCGCGCGTCTGCTGCTGCGTTCCTGGAAGGCGAGCGACCGCGAGCCATTCGCGGCGCTCAACGCCGACCCGGAGCTGATGCGGCACTTCCCGGCGCCGCTGTCGCGGGCTGAGAGCGACGCGCTCGCCGATCGGATCGAGGCCCAGCACGCCGACGCAGGGTGGGGCCTGTGGGCGGTGGAGGAGCTGGCGAGCGGGCGCTTCGTCGGCTTCGCCGGCTTGGCCTGGACCGACTTCGAGGCGCACTTCACGCCCGCCGTCGAGATCGGCTGGCGCCTGGCGCGCGAGGCCTGGGGCAACGGCTTCGCGACCGAGGCCGCACGCGCCTCGGCGGCGCACGCGTTCGACGTGCTGGGCCTGGACGAGCTCGTCTCGTTCACGACCGTCGGCAACGAGCGCTCGCGGGCGGTCATGCGGCGGATCGGGATGCGTCATGACCCCGCCGACGACTTCGACCACCCCCGCATTCCCGTCGAGCATCCGCTGCTGCGCCGGCACGTGCTCTACCGACTGGCGGGCCAGCCGAATGCGGATACCCTGAGGTGATGGACGGCGTCTACGACGACGACGCGATCATCCGCCGCCTCTACCGTGAGCACGTGATGGTGCTCGCCGGGCCGCGGGCGCTGTTGATGCAGGCGGCGCACCCGGTCGCGTGGGCCGGCTTCTACGCGCAGACGGCATCGAAGGACGAGCCCTATGAACGGCTGCACCGCACCGCGCAGATCGTCGAGCTCGTGACGTACGGCCCGCGACGCGAGGCCGAGCGCGCGACGCGCCGCGTGCGCTCGATGCACGGACGCGTACGCGGCGAGCTGCACGAGGCGGCTGGCCGCTTCCCCGCCGGCACGCCCTATGCGGCTGATGACCCCGAGCTGCTGATGTGGATCCTCGCGACGCTCGTCGACTCGGGCCTGACCGTCTACCAGCGCTACGTGCGCACGCTCTCGCCCGGCGAGCGCGAGTCGCTGTGGCAGGACTACCGCATCTTCGGGCGCATGTTCGGCGTGCCCGACGACACGATGCCGCCGACCTACGACGCGTTCGAGCGCTACATGGCCCGCATGATCCACGGCGACGACCTGCACGTCACCGACGACGCGCGCGAGGTCGCAAAGGAGATCGTCATGCGCCCGCCGGTGCCGTTCCCGGCACGACCGCTCGTCGAGCTGATGAACTTCGTCACGATCGGGCTGCTGCCACCGCCGATCCGCCGCCAGTACGACTTCTCATGGGACCCCGCCCGCGGGCTCGCGCTGCTCGGCCACACCGAGTACGTGCGGCGGCTCGTCGTGCCGCTGCTGCCGGGGCGGCTGCGCTACAACGCGCGCCGGCACCTGACGGCGGCGCAGGCGGCTTGAAACAGGTTCTTAGTCCCGCCCGCGCGCTCTGCGGACCTCGGCCAGCCGTCTCGCGAGCGCCGCCTCCGCCTCGTCCGGCTCGTAGAAGCGCGCGCCGACGACTCGCTCGGGCATGACCTCCTGCGCGCCGAGGTGACCAGGATGGCGGTGCGGGCTGTCGTAGCCCTCGCCGCGCCCGCCGGAGCGCAGTTGCACGGGCGGCTGCTGCGCGCCGTTGTCGCGCACGAAGCCGCGCGCGGCGCCGATCGCGCGTTTGGCGGCGTCGGACTTCGGCGCCAGCGACAGGTAG
>DATHEP010000440.1:0-3248 GCA_035318525.1 Conexibacter sp. | reverse complement strand
GCTGGTCGAGCAGCGGCGCCACCCGCCGCACGCCCGGCAGCGCGCGCGCGTCAGCGAGCAGGTCCGCGTCGAAGCCGCGCGCGTCGCGCGCTTGCAGCTGCAGGTCCGCTGTGCCGACGACCGCGCGCGCGATCTGCTCGGTCGAGCGGCTGACCGAGCCGTTCGCGACCATCACCGAGAACGCGAGCGCGACGCCGATGGCGATCCCCAGTCCCGCCAGCAGCTCCTGCACCGGGTGCGTGCGCAGGCGGCGACCGTAGAAGTAGAGCAGCGTCTCCGCGCGCACGAGCGCTAGCGCCGCCTCACGGCCGCGATCGCGCCCGTGCGTCTCAGCTCGACCGGCGCGTACGCCTCGAGCCTGCCGTCGCGCAGCGCGAGCACGCGGTCGGCGACCTGTGCCGCCTGCGGGTCGTGCGTCACGAGCACGACGGCGGCGCGCTCATCCCGCGCGACGCGCACGAGCAGCTGCAGCACCTCGCCACCGCGCCGGCTGTCGAGGTTGCCGGTCGGCTCGTCGGCGAGCACGAGCCGCGGCCCGTTGACGAGCGCGCGCGCAATCGCCACGCGCTGGCGCTCGCCGCCGGACAGCCGCGCCGGCACGTGGCTCAGGCGATCGCCGAGCCCGACGCGCTCAAGCCACGGCGTCGTCTCGCGTCGCGCGGCAGCAAGCGGGACGCGATCGGCGAGCAGCTTGACCGCCGCGTTGTCGATCGCGGGGACGCCGGGCAGCAGGTCGATCGACTGCGAGACGAAGCCGACGTCGCGCCGGTGGTACGCGGCGATCTCCTCCGGCAGCAGCCGACCGACGTCGCGGCCGGCGAAGTGCACGCTGCCGGCGTCGGGCGCGATCAGGCCGGCGGCGAGCAGCAGCAGGGTGCTCTTGCCCGAGCCGCTCGGCCCGTAGAGCGCCACCACCTCGCCCGGCTCGACGGACAGCGTGACGCCGTCGACCGCGCGCACGACCTCGCCCGCCGCGGGATAGTGCTTGACGACGCCGCGCAGCTCGAGCCCGCTCACGCCGAAGGCCCCATTCCGCGGCGCAGCGGCAGCACGGGCGCCGTCTCGGGGACCGCCTGGCCGCGCAGCTCGCCCTCATCGAGCGCAAGCACGCGGTCGGCGCCCGCGACCGGCTCGCCGACCGTCATCAGGATCGCGATGCCGTCGTCGGCGAGCGAGCGCACGAGCAGGAGCAGGCTGTCGCGCTCGAGCAGGTCGACGCCGTTCGTCGGCTCGTCGAGCAGCAGCAGCCGCGGCGACGTCACGAGCGCACGCGCGATGCCCGCCCTGACGAGCTCTTCGGGGTGGAGCTCGCGCGGATCGAGGTTCGCGCACGCGCTCAAGTCCACGCGCGCCAGGGCGGCATCCGCGCGCATGCGAGCGCGCACCCGGCCCGCGCCGCGCGCGAGCAACGCGACCGCGACGTGGTCCACCATCGTCCCACCCTGCGCGGCATCGAAGCCGGGGTTGCAGTAGCCGATGTCGATGCCGAGCGTGGCGGCCCCGGGGCTCGCGAGGTCGCGCCCGTCGAAGCGGACCGTCCCTTCGTCGAGCGGCAGCATCCCGGCCGTCACGCGCAGCAGCGTCGTGCGGCCGGAGCGGCGCAGCCCGTAGACGGCGACGCACTCGCCGGCGGCGAGGTCGAGCGAGACGTCGCGCAGCGCGACCGTCTGGCGCTGGCCGCTCGAGAAGCGCTTCGTCGCATGCTCGAGCATCAGCAGGCTCACGAGCGCCCTCCGGGCTCGGCGGGGTCCGCCGACGCACGCAACTGCCGGCGCGCGAACAGGATCCACTTGAGCCGCGCATCGAGCACGAGCCGCCGCTCCTCCGCGACGAGGCGGTCGCGCACGGCGGTGGCGGCGGTCGCCGCGGGCGCGTCGGCGCCGAGCCGCGCCATCTCGTCGAGGCACCCCTGCTCGTAGCGGTCGACGATCGCCAGCAGCGTGGAGGCGTCGTTCGCGCTGGTCGCCAGCAGGCGCCGGCGCAGCTCGATCCGCAACGGATCGTCGCGCAGCTCCTCGGCGAGCCACTGGCGGTGCGTCTCCGCGCCGAGCGTCGTGGCGCGGTAGCGCGGGCGCGGCTGGCGGCGGCTGCCGCCCACGCGGCCCGGGACCTCCTCGATCATGCCGTCGTCCAGCAGCGCGTTGACGACCTGGTAGATGCGCGAGGAGCCGACTTCGAGCAACGCGCCGAAGCGCTCCTCGAAGCGGCGCCAGACCTCGTAGCCGTAGCTCGGCTTCTCGATCACCAGCGCAAGGACTGCCATGGCCACCGGCGTGCGGCCCCGCTGCCCCCCAGCCCGCCTTGCCGCCGCCACAAATCCTCCCGGAAAATCGATTGACCTTAAGTTGGATTGGCAAAAACCTACCCTTTGGTAAGATGGCGTGCAAGCGCCAATCAGCGATGTGAAGGCTGCGGCGAGAGAACCCTCAGCGGGAGCGTTGCGGGCGGTCGCGCCCGGGCGCCAAGATCGCCCTCGTGACGACCGACGGGGCGGACGAGCACTGGGCCACCAGCTGGACGCTCGTGCAGGTCGGCGCCCTGCTGCGCAGCAGCGACGAGCTGCTGCTCGAATGCCAGCGGATCATCGGGCCGGCCGCGCACGCCGGCTTTCCGGAGGACGCGGCGCTCGCGCTCGACGTCGACGCGGTCGAGACGCTGCACACGGCGCTCGCGGAGCTGGGCGACCTCGGCGACCGCCTGCGCGTGCTCGGCGACTGCCTCCCCGCCGCACCGCTGGAGCTGCGCTACGCGGACCTGCGCGACGCCGCCGCGGAGGAGCTCGCGAACGGCGTCGCCGATCCCGGCCGCGCCCTGCTCGCCGCGCGCGCGCTCGACCTCGCCGTCGGCTGGCGCGCGCTCGCCGCGGGGCTGCGCGCCGGCGACGACCACGCCGACTGGCACGAGCTGACCGTCGCGCACCTCCTGCGCCGCTTCCGCGGCGCGGACGCGTCGTCAGTCGGCGCCGTCCTCATCGACGCCGGGATCGACCCCGAGGCGACCTTTGCCGACTGTCCTCCGGAGCACCTCGACGCACTCGCGAGCGCGCTCGAGGCGCGCGCGGGGGAGCGGCGCTGATCAGCCGGCCGTCGAACGACGCAGCTCGCCTAGGAGGGTTTGGCGAAACCCGCGCGAGCGGCTGGCGGATGCCGGACCGAGCGGGGCAAGGACGCAGGGAGGCAGCAATAGCAGCGCTATTGCGCCGACCGAGGACGCAGCATCCGCGAAGCGTCCGGCGCCGCCAGACGCCG
>DATHEP010000439.1:0-6120 GCA_035318525.1 Conexibacter sp. | reverse complement strand
AAACGCCACCTCGGCGTAGCCCAGCCCGTAGATCAGCCCGGGAGCTTTCTGGACGATCGACGCCCGTGCACGGGCGTCGGCGGGGATCGTCGCCTCGGCGGTCACGTCGCCGCTGCCGAGGTCCTCGGCCAGCGCTCGCGCGACGAGCTCCCCGGCCTCGTCCGGGAAGACCGGCTCGACGCGCGCCCGGTCGGACTCAGGCAGCATCGCGCAGGACCGTGATCGTCTGAAAGGCCGGGTCGCTCGCACCGTGCAGGCGCGCACCGACGGCCGAGAGCTCGCGCAGGTAGGCGACGACCTCGGCCGTCACCCGCTCGCCCGGGAGCAGCGCGGGGATCCCCGGCGGATAGCCGGCGATCGCCTCGCACGAGATCCGGCCGACTGCCGCGTCGACGGGCACTACGTCAGTCGCGCCGAGGAACGCCTCGCGCGGCGGGACGGCCAGCTCGTGACCGAGCGCGGGCGCGCGCACGATCGACGCACAGGCTGGCTCCACCGGCCGTGCGATCTCGGCGACGGTCGCGCCGAGGTCGTGGACGAGTCGCGTGAGCGCGTCGGCCTGCTCGTGCAGTCCGAGCACGAGCACGAGCGTCGCGTGGGTCGCGAGCTCGACGTGGATGTCGGAGTCGGCGCGCAGGGCGGCCGCGACCTCGTAGCCGCTGCAGCCGGTGCCGCGCACGTCGATCACGAGCCGCAGGGGATCCCACGCGAAGACGCCGGGCCGGCCGACGAGCCGCTCGCCGACGACGGCGCATCCCGGGATCGCGCCGACCGCGACGCGCGCGTGCTCGGCCGCCGTGAGCGTGCCGGCGAGCAGCGCCTGGCCGTGCACGGCGAGCTGGCGCCGCGCGGCGTCGAGCGAGGCGAGCAGCAGGGAGCTGGGGCTCGTCGAGCGCACGAGCCGCACGGCGCGCGTGACGGCGGCGGTGTCGACGCGCCCGCCGGGCGCCACGTGCAGCATCGCCGCCTGCGTGAGAGCGCCGACGATCTTGTGCGTCGAGGTGATCACGGCGTCCGCGCCCTGCGCGAGCGCGGAGGGCGGCACGCCGGGGTGGAAGCCGAAGTGCGGACCCCACGCCTGGTCGACGACGAGCGCTGCGCCGACCGCGTGCGCGACCTCCGCGAGGCCGGCGACGTCGGCGACCATCCCGTAGTACGTCGGCGAGACGACGAACGCGGCACAAGCACCGGATCCCGGCCCGCCGTCGAACGTTGCCCGCAGCGCGTCAGGCGTGACGCCGTGCGCCATGCCGAGATCCTCGTCGGTCTCGGGCGCGACGAACACGGGCGTTCCGCCCGACAGCACGAGGCCGTCGATCAGGCTCGCGTGCGCGTTGCGCTGCAGCACGACGCGCGAGCCCGGTCGCGCGAGCGCGAGGCACAGCGCGTGGTTGCCCTGCGTGGCGCCGTTCGTCAGGAACCACGAGCGCTCCGCGCCGTAGGCGGCGGCCGCCAGCTCCTCCGCCTGTGCGTATGGCGTCGGCTCCGCGCCCACGTCGATGCCCTCCGTGTCCTGCGGGACGTCGAGCAGCAGCGCCCGCTCGCCGAGCGCCCCGCGCAGGCCAGGGTCCGCGCCGGCGCCGCCCTTGTGCCCGGGGACGTGGAAGCGCGTGGGCCCGCGGAAGCCGTAGGCGACGAGCGCGTCGAGGTAGGGCGCGGTCGGCTGGCGCCCCGGGGTTCTCGAGCCGGCACCGCCGGCTGCGCTCACCGCCCTGCCGCCCGCAGCAGCTCGGCGCGCACGAAGCCGTCGAGGTCACCGTCGAGCACGCGGTTCGCGTCGCCCATCTCGAAGTGCGTGCGGTGGTCCTTGACCATCGTGTACGGGTGCATCACGTAGGAGCGGATCTGCGAGCCGAAGTCGACGTTCTGCGCCTCGCCGCGCTCCTTCGCGATCTCCTCCTGACGCTTGCGCTCCTCCAGCTCGGCGAGCCGCGAGCGCAGCATCCCCATCGCGGTCAGCCGGTTGGACGACTGCGAGCGCTCGTTCTGGCACTGCACGACGATGCCGCTCGGCTTGTGCGTGATGCGCACCGCCGAGTCGGTCTTGTTGACGTGCTGGCCGCCGGCGCCGCTGGCGCGGTAGGTGTCGACCTGCAGGTCGTCGTCGTCGATCACGATCTCGCCGACGTCCTCGACGACCGGGGAGACCTCGAGGCCGGCGAAGCTCGTCTGGCGGCGGTTCGCAGAGTCGAACGGCGACAGCCGCACGAGCCGGTGCACGCCCTTCTCCGCGCCGAACAGCCCGTAGGCGTTCTCGCCTCTGGCGCGGAAGGTCGCCGACTTGATGCCGGCCTCCTCCCCCGCGCTCGCCTCCAGCAGCTCGACGTCGAAGCCGCGCCGCTCGGCCCAGCGCATCTCCATCCGGAGCAGTCTCTCGGCCCAGTCCTGCGCGTCGGTCCCGCCGGCACCGGCGTTGACCGTCACGAGCGCGTCGCCCGTGTCGTACTTGCCCGAGAACAGCCGCTCGAGCTCGAGCGCCTCGAGGCGCCGTTCGGCGGACGCGATCTGCTCCTCCAGCTCGGACGCCAGCTCCGGTTCCTCGTCGGCCATCTCGGCGAGTGGCTCGAGGTCCTCGACATCGCGCGCGAGCGCCGCGTAGGTCGCCAGCTTCTTGTTGGCGCGCGCGTGCTCGGCACTCGTCTTCGCGGCCCGCTCCTGGTCGTCCCAGAAGCCGGGGGCGCCCATCTCGCGCTCGAGCTCGTCGGCGCGCGCCTTCAGCCCAGCCGGGTCAAAGATAGTCCGCGAGCAGCTTGAGCTGGTCGCGGATCGCCGCAAGGCGCTGCGGCGTCGGCTCTGAGGAAGATGCGGCGGGCGTCGTCGACATCGGCCTGCAGGCTACCCGCCGGAGCGGCTAGCGCGCGGTCAGGTGCCGTGGCACTTCTTAAATTTCTTGCCCGACCCGCACCAGCAGGGGTCGTTGCGACCGATCTGGTCGATCGCGTCGACGCGCCGCTGCGAGACGCGCTGGCCGTCGTCCGGCGCCTCCGGCGCGGCCGGCTCGGCGACGGCGGCGCCGCTGCCGGCGGTCATCGCGCCGAACGCGGTCGAGCTGCTCGAGCCGCCCGAGTAGGTGAACGAGCCGCCGCCCGCCCAGCTCGAGGAGGGAGCTTCCGGCGCCGGGATCACCTCTTCGGGCTCCTCGCCCTCGACCTCGACTTCGACTTCGACGTTGAAGACCATGCGCGTGAAGTCGGCCCAGATCGTGTTCATCAGGTCCTGGAAGAGCTCGAAGCCCTCGTTCTTGTAGGCGATCAGCGGGTCGATCTGGGCAAGCCCGCGCAGGCCGATGCCCTCGCGCAGGTAGTCCATGTCGTACAGGTGCTCGCGCCAGCGCATGTCTATGGTCTGCAGCAGCAGGTAGCGCTCGAGGACGCGCATGAGCTCTTCGCCGAGCTCTCTCTCGCGCTCGTCGTACAGGCGCAGCGCGTCGTCCGTCACGCGCTGCGTCAGGTCGTCGCGGCTCGTCTCGCTCGGGTGCACGTCCTCGAGCCCGAAGCTGACGGGGAATATCTCGGCGACGCGCGCGAACAGCCCCTCGAGATCCCAGTCCTCGACGTAGTCGCCCGGCGTGAACTCCTCGACGATGCGCCCGAGCATCGCGGCGATCTCCTCGCGCGCCTGCTCGCCCATGTCGCGGCCCTCGAGCACCTCGTCGCGATACGCGTAGACGATCCGCCGCTGCTCGTTCATGACGTCGTCGTAGTCGAGCACGCGCTTGCGGATGAGGAAGTTCTGCTCCTCGACCTTCTTCTGCGCCTTCTCGATCTGTCTCGTCAGCAGGCTCGCCTCGATCGGCTCCTCGCGGCCCTGGTCGTCGGTCGTGCCGAAGCGGTCGAGGATGCGGTAGATGCGCTCGCCCGCGAACAGGCGCACGAGGTCGTCCTCGGCGGACAGGAAGAAGCGCGACTCGCCCGGGTCGCCCTGGCGGCCGGAGCGGCCGCGGAGCTGGTTGTCGATGCGACGCGACTCGTGGCGCTCGGTGCCGATGATGCAGAGCCCACCGGCCTCCATGACCAGCTCGCGGTCGGCATCGCAGCGGCGCTCGAGCTCGGCCAGCAGCTTCGCCTCGTGCTCCTCGTAGTCGGGGTCGCCCGGGTTCAGGCCGAGCTTCGCCATCTCGTTCCGGATGAGGTGCTCGGGGCTGCCGCCGAGCTTGATGTCGACGCCGCGGCCGGCCATGTTCGTGGCGATCGTGACGGAGCCGGGACGGCCGGCCTCCGCGACCGTCTCGCCCTCTCGCTCGGCGTGCTCGGGCTTTGCGTTGAGGATCGTGTGCTTGATCCCGCGCTGCGCGAGCCGCTGGCCGAGCAGCTCGGAGACCTCGACGGAGATCGTGCCGACGAGCACGGGCTGCCTTCTCGCGTTGCGCTCGGCGATCTCCTCCACGACCGCCGACCACTTGCCCTCCTTGGTCTTGAAGATCTGGTCGTTGCGGTCGTCGCGGACCATCGGCTGGTTCGTCGGAACCTGGACGACCCCGAGTCTGTAGATCTTCATGAACTCGGTCGCCTCGGTGAGCGCGGTGCCGGTCATGCCGGAGAGCTTGTCGTAGAGGCGGAAGTAGTTCTGGTAGGTGATCGAGGCCATCGTCTGGTTCTCCTCCGTCAGGCGGCAGCCCTCCTTCGCCTCGATCGCCTGGTGGAGGCCCTCCGACCAGCGCCGCCCCTCGAGGATGCGGCCGGTGAACTCGTCGATGATCTGCACCTGGTCGTCTATCACCGCGTAGTCGACGTCGCGTCTGTAGAGCGACTCGGCGCGCAGCGACTGGATCAGGTGGTTGACGAGGTAGCCGTTCTCGGCGCGATAGAGGTGGTCTATGCCGAGGAAGCGCTCGGCCTTCTCGACGCCGCGCTCGGTGATCGAGACGGTCCGGTGCTTCTCGTCGAATTCGTAGTCGAACTCGGCGACGAACTCTCTTCTCGCACGCGGGTCAAGCCCTCTCGGCACCTCTCCGGGCGTCAGCATGGGAGCGAGGCGCGCGAACTTCGTGTAGATGTCGGACGAGTCCTCCGGCGCGCCGGAGATGATCAGCGGGGTGCGCGCCTCGTCGATCAGGATGTTGTCGACCTCGTCCACGATCGCGTACGCGTGCGCGGCCGAGCGGCGGTCGAGCCGGTCCTTCGCCGAGCGCACCTCGCCGAGGTCGCGACCGCCGTGCTGGACCTTGTCCTCCAGCGTCGGCGCCATGTTGTCGCGCAGGTAGTCGAAGCCGAACTCGGAGTTCGTGCCGTACACGATGTCGCGGGTGTAGGCCTCGTGCTTCTCCTCCATCGGCTGCATCGACTGCAGGATGCCGACGCTGACGCCGAGCGCCTCGTAGATCGGGCCCATCCACTCCGCGTCGCGGCGGGCGAGGTAGTCGTTGACGGTGACGACGTGGACGCCCTTGCCGGCGAGCGAGTTGAGCACCGCCGGCAGCGTTGCGGTGAGCGTCTTGCCCTCGCCGGTGCGCATCTCGGAGATTTCGCCGTCGTGCAGCACCATCCCGCCGATCATCTGCACGTCGAAGTGGCGCATCGCCATCGTGCGCCGACCCGCCTCGCGCACCAGCGCGAAGCACTCGTAGAGGAGGTCGTCGAGCGACTCGCCGCTCTCGCGGGCGCGCGAGCGCAGCGAGTCGGCGGCGGCGCGCAGTTGCGCGTCGGTCAGTTGCTGGAGCTCCGGCTCGAGCTCGTTCATGCGGGCGACGCGCTGCTCGTAGGACCGGAACTTCTTCCCCTCCCCCAAGCGCAGCGCACGGTCGATCAGCGACATGCGGCTAGGGTACCAGCGGCCGGCGGGCGGCTTGCAACCCTCGTGTGGCGATGCAGACCTGCGGGCTCAGGCGGCGGTCGCGCCGCCGGTCGTGCCGCCGTTGACGGCCTGCTGCGCGGCCCGCGTCGCACGGCGCTTGCGCCGCATCTCGCGATGGCGCTTGACCTGGCGCGCGAGCTGCTCCTCGCAGACGTTGATCGAATGCACCATGTCGGACGAAGCGGCGCGTGCGCGCAGCGTGACCCCCTTGAGGTGCAACGTCGCCTCCGCGATCTCCGGGTCGGCGATCGCCGGATTGCGCTCCTCGCTCAGCTCGATCTCCAGGTCTGCGAGCTCCGAGACCTGGCGCGCGATCGTGCGAAAGCG